>NZ_JAMYPB010000065.1:0-25818 GCF_040320135.1 Mesorhizobium sp. M0772
GGTCTTTTGTTTACAACCCCCCGTGTTGATTTGGGGGCGGCGGCGGCGGGGGGGGGCACGGGGTGGGGGCGGGCGCTGCCTTTGTGTCTGCGGGGGGTGGTGGGCCGGCCGCTGGTCTGCCCGGGCCGCCCGTTTCGACATCATGCCGAAACGGTCCTTGCCCAGTACCCCGGGGGCCGGCGCTTCTGGAGGTATCGCCTTGTCTTCCACAACAGCCATTAGGCTCCCCAATCGCTCACTTCGCAATCTCGACCAGAGACGGGGAGCGCATGGCGGCTCCCCGATCCGTTTTGGTCTTGCCTTAGCGGATGCCGTCCTTGGCGAGCGCCAGGATCGCCTTGGCCTTGTCGGGCGAGTCGATGAACAGCGGGCCGGTGTAGGCGTTGTTCTGCGGCCAGAAGCCATGTGTGGCATGCTCGACCAGATAGATCACCGGCAGGTATCCCATCAGATATTGCTGGGCGTCCATGCCGAAGCCCATTTCGCCGGCGACGACGGAATCCAGGACTTCGGGGCTGATGTCGAAGGTGTAGAGCTTGATCTTGCCGAACAATTCCTTCTGCCGGAAGAACGGGATCAGCGGATTGGCGGCGGTGGCGCCGAGCGCGAAGACGGCCTGGGTGTCGGGATGCGCCGACAGATAGGCCTCGGTGCGGCGCTGGATGTCGGCCGGATCGGGCGACACGGTAAGCACCTCGGTGCCGCCGCCTGACGGCTTGAGCCCGTCATTCAACCCCTGGCAGCGCTGGTCGAGGCTGACATTGCCGACCTCGTGGTTGATGCAGACGACCTTGAGCGTGCCTTCCTTGGCCAGCCGCTCGCCGGCCTTCTTGCCGGAATCATATTCGGAGACTGTGCCGACATAGAGAGAGGTGCCGAGTTCGGCGCCTTCCTTCTCGCCGGAATCCAGCACGACCATCGGAATGTTGGCGGCAAGTCCGGCCTTGACCGATTTACCAAGCGCATTGGCGTCGGCAATGGAGACGGCGATGCCGTCTGGATTGGTGGCGATGGCCGCGTCGAGCAGGCGGGCCTGTTCGACCACGTCGAACACTTGCGGCGCATAATATTCGACCTTGGCGCCCGTGAGCGCCGCCGCATCGTCGACGCCGCGCTTGACCACCGACCAGTAGGGATCGGAGGCCGAGCCATGCACCACGAAGGTGATGCGGACATCCTTCGGGTCCTTCAGGCCCGCGGCCTGCACGACGCCCGCCAGCATACTCATCGAGACAAGCGCGCCGAGCGCCAGTTTCAGAACAGTCTTCATGTCATTCTCCCATTGTCGTTGCAGTTCCAAATCCCTCTTTGCGCTGTTGGCCGACGGATCGGCTTACGGCGCTGACCGGGTGGCCGCTTTGCGGGCCTTTGCCGGTGTCGATGCCCCGAGCCGTGCACGCAGTTCCTCGCGCAACGGCTTCATGCCGATGATGTCGATGTCCTGCGCGCCGAGCCAGTCGCGAAAAGCCTGGTCGCGGAAGAGTTCATATTCCTCGGTGCGGATATAGGCGGAGCGCGGCTCGATCAGTTCGAGCTCGCCCGGCGCGTTGAAGTGCAGGCAAAAGAAGGTCAGGCCTTCACGGACCCCTTCGACCAATGCCTTGTAGGCTGGCTCTATCGGCTTGGAGCGTGGACGGCCCCAGGTCGTCTGAATGGCGGCGTCGAAGATGACAAAGCCTTTGGCGCGGGCTCCAGTGACGCCGCGCTGGAACGCCGCTTCGGTGACGCCGACCAGATTGTCGTTGGGCGAATAGGCCGACAGCGTTTTGGTCAACAGCACCGGCAGCCGATATTCCAGGCCGAGCTTGATGTAGACGTCGCAAAACTCCGGCGACAGCGCTGCCCCCATATGGGCGTCAAGATGAGTGACGTCGATGCCGGCGCGGTAGGCGGTGTCGATCTGCGCGCGAAGCTCGGATTCCACCGCTTGCGGTGCTGCCTTGCGGCGGGTGGTCGCTACATCGGGCCAGAAATAGCCGAACTCGTCCGTCAGGCCGGCCGCGCGCGACGGCGACGTCAGCGGCCGCCATTTGTAGTGCTGCTTTTCGCTGTTCAGCGTCAGGTGGACGCCGAGATCGAGCCGGGGATCGGCGGCTGCCGCTTCGGCCATCTCAGGGAACCATGGGCACGGCACCATCACGGCGCCGGAGCTGCAGGCGCCGTGTGCGGTCAGTTCGAGGAAGGCGCTGTTGGCGCCATGGCACATGCCGACATCGTCTTCATGCAGGACGAGCTGTCGCGTCATGGACGGCCACCGTCTTGCCGGCCACCATCTTGCCGGCCACCATCTTGCCGGCACGCCGGTTTCGAGGGTCTTCCAAAGTGTGTCCCGTGCTGCATGGAACCGACCGTTTGCCCAACTGGACGCGATGGAACGCCCAATGCCGGCTTTCCGACAGGGCCACTTCGACGAATTCGGATGGGTACGATTTTTCCGCGGGCCTGCATTCTGGAATGTCGATTTCATTCGATATGCCCACATTCGGCGTCAAACCCGGCCATCAAGCAACCGGGATGGCTTGGTCAGATCGCAGCGGAGTGGTTCTTTCAAACAGCGGCCGCAGGCGTACTGCTTTCATACCATCAGCGATGTGGAGACTTGCCATGTACACTGCCGGCGAAGAAGAGATCGAAGCCATTGCCAGGGTGATCCGCTCGGGTGCGCTGTTTCGCTATGGCGAGAACAGCGAGTGCAACCGCTTCGAGGCCCGCTATGCCAGGCATCTCGGCGTCGAGCATTTTGCGCTGGCCGCCAGCGGCACCTATGGGCTCGCCGCCGGCCTGATCGGCCTCGGCATCGGCCCGGGCGATGAGGTGCTGGTGCCGGCGCACACCTATATGGCGACCGCAACGGCAGTGCTGTCGGTCGGCGCCATTCCGGTCATTGTCGACATCGACGAGAGCCTGACCATTGACCCGGCCGCTCTGCGCGACGCCATCGGCCCGCGCACCAAGGCGGTCATCCCGGTGCATATGTGGGGTGCGGCCTGCAACATGAACGCGATCATGGATATCGCTAAAAAACGCGGTCTGCTCGTGCTGGAAGATGTCTGCCAGGGCATTGGCGGCGGCTATGAGGGCAAGAAGCTCGGCTCCATCGGCCATGCCGGCGCCTACTCCTTCAACTACTTCAAGAACATCACGTCGGGCGAGGGCGGCGGCATCGCCACCAGCGATCCGAAAGTGGCCGAGCGCGCGCGCTGCGCCATCGACCCCTGCCACTTCTACTGGCAGGGCCGCAGCGACAGCATCAAGCCGTTCGCCGGCATCGGGGCGCGCGCCTCGGAACTGATGGGTGCAATGCTCAATGTCCAGCTCGACCGTCTGGACGGCATCATCGAGGCGATGCGGGCGGAGAAGAAGAAGGTGCTGGCCGGCACGCGCCATCTCGGCAATCTCGGCCTGACGCCGTCGCCGATGAACAGCCCCGACGACGATTGCGCGGCACAGGTAATGTATCTGCTGCCCAGCGAACAGGCGGCGCAGACTTTTTCGAAGACCATTCCGAGCGTCATTGCCGGCAAGACCGGCCGCCACAATTTCACCCAGTGGGACCAGGTGCTGATGCATGAGGGCGCGCATCATCCGGCGCTCAATCCGTACACGCTGCCGGAAAACAAGGGCCTGCGGCTGACCTATGCCGACGACCTCGGCAAGGGTTCTCTCGACATCCTCAACCGCACGGTGATGATCGCGATGAATCCGGCGCATGGCGACGCCGACATCGACGACATGATCCATAACATCGATGCGGCGGCCCGTGTGGCGCTGGAGAATGCCTCGCTGGACGATGTCGAGGTGCGCAAGGCAGCACCGGTGGACCTGCAGAAATTCGACAGCGTGAATTGAAGAGCCGCGTTGGACCGGCTTATTGCCGGTCCAGTCGCATAAAGGCGGCGCGCAGCGCCAGCACTGCGCGCAGGATCTGGCGTTCGTCCATCGCGGCATAGCCGAGCAGCAGGCCGTGTTCCGGCTCGCTCGAATGGTAGTTGATCGAGATGCCCTGCACGTCGAGGCCCTCCTTGACGGCAGCGGCGACGACGTCGCTGTCCTTGTAGGGTCGGATAAAACTGGCCAGCAGCTGCATGCCGGAATCGTTCTCGGTCACAGTCAGCCATTCGGCCAGATGCTCCTGGCACAGTTTTACGAAATTGGCCTGCCGGCGCGCATAGAGCCGGCGCATACGCTTCAGATGCGTGGCGAAATAGCCTTGCGTGATGAAGTCGTTGACCGTCGCCTGCAGGATCAGCGGCGCGAACTGGCCGGTGATCGAGACGGCGCGGTCGAAGGGGACCGACAGTTCGCGCGGCACGATGAGATAGCCGATGCGGAGCGCCGGGATCAGCGTCTTGCCGAAGGAGCCGATATAGACGACCCGGTCGGCGTGATCGAGGCCGCGCAGCGCCGGTACCGGCCGGCCACGGTACCGGTACTCGCCGTCATAATCATCCTCGACGATCCAGGCGCCGTGGCGCTCGGCGATGTCGAGCAGCTGCAGCCGTTCCTCGATGCGCATGATGGTGCCGAACGGCCACTGGCAGGATGGCGTCACATAGATCAGGCGCGGCGGCGGCAGCTCTGGGTCTGCGAGATGCCATCCAAGGCGATCGACCTTCAAGGGCGCAAGCTGCGCGCCGCTGGCGAGAAAGGCGCTCTTGGCGCCGAGATAGCCGGGCTCCTCCATCCAGACATGGTCGCCTTCGTCCATCAGCACGCGCGAAGCGAGGTCGAGTGCTGCCTGCGCGCCGGTGACGATGATGACCTGGTCGGCGGTGCAATTGATGCCGCGCGACAGGCTTATGGTCGAGGCGATGGCCTGGCGCAGGCCGGGATGGCCGGCAAAGGAGATATAGCCGAGCAAATTCTCATCGCGGCTGCGCGCATTGCGCACCAGAAGGCTCGACCAGATGGTGAAGGGAAAGGATGCCGATTCCGGCACGCCCGGATGGAAGTTGATGACGCCGGCATTGCGTGGCGGCTGCGGGCCGTTGACGATGGTCTGACCGCGCCGCGAGAGTTTTTGCGGGGCGGCGAGGCCGGCGCGCAGCGCGGCCGGCGGGCGTTTCTGCTGGATCGGCGCCACCCAGGTGCCGGACCCGGCGCGCGCCTCTATAAACCCTTCGGCGAGCAGCTGGTCGTAGGCGGCGATCACCGTGTTGCGGCCGACCTTGAGATCCTCGGCCAGCGAGCGTGTCGAAGGAAGCAGCGTGTTCTGCTGGATCTGGCCGTCGAGGATGAAGCGCCGCAAGGCGCCGTAGATCTGCCGGTGCATCGGTTCGTCCGAGCCGCGGTCGACCGACATGATGTCGAGGGAAAGGCGCATATGGTCGGCCAAGCTAGTCTCCGACCAACCTGGCGGCGCGGGCGATCTTCTCTTCGTTAAGCAGGCAGACAGTCTCCAGCACCAGCCGTCTGGTTTCGGGATGAACCTCGCGGCTGTTCTTCAGCGCGCGGTGAACGGTTGCCGCGCCGAGTTCCGCCTTCTCGGCGATCTCACGGATGGTGCAAAGCCGTTCCATGCCGAGTGCCGCCTCGAATGCCATGTCGCTCCTCCATCTGCATCAAGGCATGCCTCGTCGCCAGCCTCAAGCTGGAAACGCCGGGCCGGCAACTCGGGGGGCAAAAATTTCGATGCCAAGAACTGTGCGATCCGCGCCGCCAAGGGAGGGCGGCGGCGCGGATCGCCGGGCGCTTTCGCGTCGCTACCCCTACCGAGGCGCGCGCCCAACCGGCCCAACCACCAGCCCCCCGGCGGTGGTTAGGCCATGTCTCGTATTGCTACGTCGAACCCGGCCGCGCAGGCCGTTTTGAGCAGCGAAGCGTAACCTTTCGTGGCATAGGTCAAGGGGTGTGCCTTGGCCGGATCCTGCTCGGCCTCAACGACGATCCAGCCTTCGAAGCCGCGCTCGGCCAGCGGCTTCAACAGCGACAGGAAATCGACGGAACCGTCGCCGGGTACAGTGAAAACCCCTTCCATCACCGCTGCCATGAAACTCATGTCCTGCCGCCGTGCCTTTTCCAGCACGGCCGCGCGGACGTCCTTGCAATGAAAATGCACGATGCGGTCGAGATGCCGGTTCAGGAGCGAGGCCGGGTCGCCGCCTGAGAACAGACAATGGCCGGTATCGAACAGCAGGCCGACGCTCTTGCCGGTTGCGGCCATCAGCCTGTCGACCTCGTCATCGCTCTCGACGATGGTGCCCATATGATGATGGAAAGCCATGCCGACGCCGAAGGCAGCCATGCGGTCGGCGAGTTCGGTCAGCTTCTCGCCATAGGCGGTCCATTCGCCGTCAGCGAGGCGTGGCCGCTGCGAGATCGGTGCGAAAATGCCGTCATGACGGCCGCGCGATGTGTCGGCATAGACCACGACCTTGGCCCCGAGGTCGCGCAGCAGGGTCAGATGCGGGGTGATGGCGGCGAATTCCTCGTCGACCGTGCGGTCCAGGATGCGGCCGTCATACCAGCCGGAGACGAGCTCCAGTCCGTAAGAAGACAGGATCGGTCCGAGCTCGTCGATTCGCCTGGGGAATTTGCCGCCGAGTTCGGTGCCGCGATAGCCGGCCTGCCTGGTTTCCGACAGGCATGTCGCGAGCGGCGTATCGCCGCCGAGTGCGGGAACATCGTCATTGCTCCAGGTGATGGGATTGATGCCGATCTTGACCGTCATGCCGCTACTTCAAAGGCTCGGGGAACCACAAAGCCGAGGCCGGCAAACTGAGGGGAAAGAGGACCTGTCACTAGGTCCAGTTGAGGTAAATTTGGCAGAACCAATCGGGAGCGCTAAAGCGCGTCCCGTTTGAACGGACTAAGTCGACGCGCTTAGGTCTTTATTTATGCATGTCGTTGTCTCAAAACCGGCGCCACTTTTGAGCGACATGCATTAATCCTGCTGCGGCCTTCCGAAGGCCGCGCGCAGTTCGTCCTTGGCGTCCTCGAGCACTTTCCGGCGCGCCTGCGGCAGGTTCTTGCCGGCGCGGTTGATGTAGAAATTCAGCATCGACATGGCCGACTGAAACGGCTCGGCCTTGCGGCGGTCGCTGTGCTCGGCCGAGCGCTTGAGCGAGGCCGCGATCTTCCTGGCGTCGTCGGCTTCGAAGATGTGGTCCTCAAGGTCCATCGCATCGCTGTGCTCGGTCACCTCGGCCGACCATTTCTTTTTCGCGGTCATGACAAACTCCTTCCTGTCGCAAAAACTCGGGCAGGCCGCCGCCGGTTCCCGAGAAAGTCGCCGGGCCGCTGGAGCCACGGATCATGGCCCTGTGGCGCTGCCCGTCGCGGTGAAAGCGCCGATAGTGGCGACACAACGGTCGACTTCCCAGGACCGTAGACAGGAAACGCCTTGACCCCGATCGTCGCCAATCAGGCGGATAGCCCCGGCATCGACAGCAGCTACGCCTGGATGCGGCTTGCCATCTCCATGCTGCTGGCGACGATCGGTGCGGTCGGCATGTGGGCCGTCGTCGTCGTGCTGCCGGCCGTGCAGGCCGAGTTCGGCGTTGACCGCGCCGCGGCATCGATGCCCTACACCGCAACCATGGTCGGCTTCGCCGCCGGCAATGTGCTCGTTGGCCGCGCGGTCGATCGCATGGGGTATTGGATCCCGGCACTGCTATCCTCGGTGGCTCTCGCCGCCGGCCTGCTGCTCGCCGCGCTGTCGACCTCTATCCTGCAATTCACCCTTGCCCAGGGCGTGCTGATTGGTGTCGGCACATCGGTGATCTTCGGGCCGCTGATCGCCGACATCTCGCACTGGTTCAACCGTCGGCGCGGCGTCGCCGTCACAGCTGCGGCGGCTGGCAACTATCTCGCCGGAGCGCTCTGGCCAACCATCATGCCGACACTGATCAAGGCGGAAGGCTGGCGCTTCACCTATGCCGGCATCGGTGTCTTCTGCCTGGTCACCATGGTGCCGCTGGTGCTGTTGCTGCGGCGCGCTGCTCCGGCGGCGGCTGCCGCCGGTTCACCCGGAAGCCGGACAGTGCAGTCGATTTCGCTGTCTCCGGCGGCGTTACAGGTGCTGCTGATCGTTGCCGGTCTCGGCTGCTGCGTGGCGATGTCGATGCCGCAGGTGCACATCGTGGCCTATTGCATGGATCTTGGCTACGGCATTGCGCATGGCGCCGACATGCTGTCGATCATGATGGCGGCGGGCGTCGTCAGCCGGCTCGCCTCCGGCTTTGTCGCCGACCGCATCGGCGGCGTGAAAACCCTGCTTATCGGTTCCGTGCTGCAATGCCTGTCGCTTTTGTTTTACATCCCGTTCGACGGGCTTGCCTCGCTCTATGTCGTGTCGCTGGTGTTCGGCCTGTCGCAAGGCGGCATCGTGCCTTGCTATGCCATCATCGTGCGCGAATACCTGCCCGCCAGGGAGGCCGGCCAGCGTATCGGCATCGTCATGATGGCGACCATCTTCGGCATGGCGATCGGTGGCTGGATGTCGGGCTGGATCTACGACCTGACCGGCTCCTACGCCGCCGCGTTCCTCAACGGGATCGCGTGGAACTTGCTGAACATAGTGGCCATCGGGCTGCTGCTGTGGAAAGCAAAACGCAGTGCTGCCCTGATGGCTTAGGAAGGCAGGATTGCCCTGTTGCTTGACAAGGGCGATTGGCTGCGCGACGCCAGCAGGCGAGTGGGTGCGGCAGCAGCCGGTTGGCATGGTGGCAGTGGAAAAGCTGAACATGGTTTCGCAAGGGCGCAGCGGCCGGGGCCTGGCACGTGGAGGATGTCCATGACCAAGCCGCGCTCGCGTCGTGGGGGCGGCCGCCCGACCCTATCAGATGTGGCGCGCAAGGCCGGCGTCGGCGCCATCACCGTGTCGCGGGCGCTGCGCGAACCGCAACGCGTCAGCCAGGATCTGCGGCGCCAGATCCAGGCCGCCGTCGACGAACTCGGTTATGTCCCGGATCCCAATGCACGGGCGCTGGCCTCGGCGCGCGCCGATGTGTTCGGCGTGCTGGTGCCGTCGCTGACCAACAACGTCTTCGCCGAAGTGGTGCGCGGCATCTATGACAGCCTGTCGGACGGCCCGTTCCGCGTCCAGCTCGGCAACACCCATTATTCCGGCCTCGAGGAGGAGCGCCTGCTGCAGGTGTTCGCACCGCAGCGCCCGGCGGCGCTGATCGTGGCCGGCATCGACCAGACGCCGACCTCGCGAAAGCTGCTGGAGAGCGCGGGCTGCCCGGTGGTGCAGGTGATGGAGACCGGGTCCGATCCGGTCGACATGCTGGTCGGCTTCTCGCATTTTGACGGCGGCCGCACCGCGACCGAGCATCTGATCGAGGCCGGCTACCGGCGGATCGGCTTCATCGGCGCACGCATGGACCCGCGCTCGCAGCGGCGGCTTGCCGGCTATCGCGCGGCAATGGAGAAGGCCGGCCTGTTCGACCCCCGGCTGGTCACCACCACGCCGCTACTGTCCAGCGTGACGCTCGGCCGCGAGCTGCTTCGCGATGCGCTGGCCAAGATGCCGGCGCTCGACGGCGTCTTCTGCAACAATGACGACATCGCGCTCGGCGTTTTGTTCGAATGCCATAGCGCCGCGCTCAACGTGCCGAAAACAATCGGCATTGTCGGCTTCAACGACCTCGAAATGATGCAGGCGGCGTTCCCGCCGCTCACCAGTATCCGCACCCCTCGCTATGAAATCGGCCGTCGGTCTGTCGCCATGGCGCTGGCGGCGATCGCAGGACGAAGGCCTGAGCAGCGGGTCGTCGATCTCGGTTTCGAACTCAAGCCCCGCGAGAGCACCGCACGCTGAACACGCTTTGGCTGCCTCAGCAAATGGTGCTTTACACAACGTCATGGTAGCGCTACCATTTTCGTCGGGCAGACGTTTTGATGAAAGGCCGCCCCTGTTTATTATACATAAGCAACAGCTCATGCTTGTTTATTATGTATAATATGCTAGTTTCGTTTCTCGCCTGTGAAGCGGCGAGGGGGAGGGGATCGGGCCGGCTTCGGGCCCTTGAGACGTGGCGCCGGCCAGGCTGGAGGGCCTTCGGCAGGCGTGGAAACCACACCACGACAAACAGCATCAAATAAACAAGCAGCAGCAAACAAAACTACAACTGGGAGGAATATCGATGATCAAGTCACTTGTTGGTGGCATCGTTGCCGCCACTGCATTCGTCATGCTGAGTTCGTCGGCCATGGCCGACCCAGAAGTCGTCAAGGGACCGTCGGCTGAGCCGGATTGCTTTGCGCCCTGGGCGGCTGATACGCAGTTCTTCAAGTTCCCCAAGAAAGACGGCCCGTACCGCATCGCGCTCGCCAATGGCTATATCGCCAACACCTGGCGCATCCAGATGGTGCAGACCGCCAAGGCCTATGCGGCCCAGCCGGAGGTCGCCGCGAAACTGAAGGAATTCAAGGTCGTCTCGACCGGCGAGGACGTGCCGGCTCAGATTTCGGCGATCAACAACTTCATCGATTCCGGCTATGACGCGATCGTCGTCAACGCCCAGAACCCGACCGCTTTCGGGCCGGTCATCAAGCGCGCCAAGGAAGCTGGCGTCATCCTCGTCGCCTTCGACAATATTCTCGATACCAAGGACGCCATCAACGTCAATGTCGACCAGAAGGGCCTTGGCGAATTGTGGGGCAAATGGCTGGTCGGCCATGTGCCGAATGGCGGCAAGGTGCTCGAAGTGCGCGGCGTTGCCGGGACTTCCGTCGACACCGACCGTCACAACGGCATCCATGAAGCGCTCGATGCCTCCGGCAAGAAATGGGACGTCACCGAGGTGGTCGGCAAATGGGACGACGGCGTGGCACAGAAGGCCACGGCCGACGCCATTGCCACCAACGGTCCGTTCGACGGTATCACCGGGCAAGGCGGCGACACCGGAATCGTGCAGGCGATGATCGATGCCAAGCATGCTTTCGTGCCGTTCGGCGGCGAGACCGAGAACGGTTTCCGCAAGTTCTGCGCGGCACATGCCGGTGACGGGCTGAAATGCTCATCGGCTGGCACCGGTCCGGCGCAGGTCGCGGTCGCCATCAAGACGGCGATTGCCGCGCTCGAAGGCAACGTCGTGCCGCAGGCGGTGAAACTGCCACTGGCGATCGTCGAGGATCCGAACTTCAAGGCCGGTCAGGATTTCTTCCCCGACCAGTCCGACAATTTCTTCGTCGGCAATTCCTTCCCGACCTGCGGCATCAATTTCACCGCGCAGGAAATCATGGGCCAGACCAAAGCTGACCAATAGGGCTGACCAATAGGCGGCATATCCGGCGCCGCGGGATCTCCGCGGCGCCGGCCACTCGATATCCCTTGAAGTCAAACTGCCTCGGGAGGGCCGATGGACGGTGCGGTTCCGCTCTTCCGGATGGAAGGCATATCCAAGCGCTATGGTGGTGTGCGGGCGCTGGAAAAGGCCGAGCTTTCGGTCGCGTCCGGTAGCATCCACGCCATTCTCGGCGAAAACGGCGCCGGCAAATCGACGCTGATCAAGGTCATGGCGGGCGTCGTCGCGCCCGACGAAGGCCGCATGATGCTGAACGGCAGCGAGGTGACGTTCGCTTCGCCTGCTGCTGCAAACAAGTCCGGCATCGTCTGCATCTTCCAGGAGCTGTCGCTGGTTCCCGAACTCAGCGTTGCCGACAACATCGTCATCTCCGATCCGCCGAAGCGTTTCGGCATGATCGACCGCAAGGCGCAGCGCCGCATTGCCGAGGATGCGCTGGCACGCGCAGGTGCGGCCGATATCCATCCATTGGCGCTGGTCAAGGATCTTCCGCTTTCAAGAAGACAGATGGTCGAGATTGCCAAGGCATTGGCCAGGAAGCCGCGCATCCTGATCCTCGACGAGGCGACCTCGGCCCTGACCGCGACGGACGTCGCCAGGATATTCAGCGTGCTCAAGCGATTGCGCTCGGAAGGGCTGGCGCTGCTTTACATTTCGCACCGCATGAACGAGATCGCCGAGCTTGCCGACCACTGCACGGTGTTTCGCAACGGCCGCAATGTCGCCAGCTACAAGGCAGGCACAAAGAGCGACAACGAAGTCGTCGAACTGATGATCGGGCGCGAATACAGCCATATTTTCCCGCCGAAACCCGCGCGCGCCGCAGCCGCCGCCGTTCCCGTGCTGGAGGCGCGCAAGCTGTCCTGGACGGACCGGCTGGACAATGTCTCGCTGACGGTCGGGGCAGGCGAGGTCGTCGGCCTTGGCGGCCTGGACGGCCAGGGCCAGCGCGAATTGCTGCTTGCCTTTTTCGGTGTGCTGCGCGGCCTCGGCGGCCAGATCCTTATCGACGGCAAGCCTGTTTCGATCGCCAGCCCCCAAGCGGCGCGCGACGACCGCATCGGCATGGCGCTGATCCCGGAGGACCGCAAGACCGAAGGCCTGATGCTGCCGATGACGGTGCGCGAGAACCTGTCCTTTGCCGCCCTAGACCGGCTGTCCAAGGCCGGCATCATCGACCGCGCCGCCGAACAGCGGCTGATCGACGACATGGTCGGGCTGCTGGCGATCAAGACGGCCGGCCTCGACATTCCGGTCGGTGCGCTGTCGGGGGGCAACCAGCAGAAGGTGGTCATCGCCAAATGGCTGATGCGACAGCCGCGTATCATCCTGCTCAACGATCCGACGCGCGGCATCGATGTCGGCACCAAGCAGGAACTCTATCAACTGATGCGCAAGCTGGCGGATGCGGGGGCGGCGATCCTGTTCTATTCGACCGACTATGACGAACTGATCGGCTGCTGCGACCGCGTGCTGGTGCTCTATGACGGCGCGGTCAAGCGCGAGCTGGTCGGGGCCGAGATCACCGAGCGGGCGCTCATTGCAAGCGCGCTCAACATCCAGGGCGATGACGGCGGCGCGAGAGACGATGCCGGCGCAAGACAGGGAGCGGACGCGTGAAAGAGTGGCGCTACTGGCTGGCCGAGCAGCGCGGAACACTGATGGCACTCGGCATATTCATTGTCATGTTCGTCATCTACACCTCGAACCATCCGGCGGGCTTCACCGCCAATGTCGTGCAGACGGCGTCCAACAAGGGCGTGCTGCTCGCCTTCGTCGCCATGGCGCAGACACTGGTCGTGATCACCGCCGGCATCGACCTCTCCGTCGGCATGATCTTCACGCTGACCAATTGCCTCGCCTCCTGGCTGGTCATCGGCACCGGCCTCGAGACCGCTTTCGGCGTCATCGCCGTGCTCGGCACCGGGCTCCTTTGCGGAGCGATCAACGGCGCCATCGTCATCTACGGCCGCCTGCAGCCGATCGTCGCCACGATCGCCACGGGTGCGGTCTATTTCGGCATCGCGCTGCTGCTGAGGCCGTTTCCCGGCGGTTCGGTCAACGAAGGTCTCGCCGACGCGCTGACCGGGCGCCTGTTCGGCGTGGTGCCGGCCAGTCTTATCGCGCTGCTCGCCGTGGTGCTAATCGTCTGGGTGCCGTTCAGCCGCTCGGTGCTCGGGCGCGCGGCCTATGCGGCCGGCTCCTCGGAGACGGCGGCCTACATGTCCGGTGTGCCGATAAGGCGCGGCAAGTTCGCTGCCTACGCGCTCGCAGGCCTGTTGGCCGCGATCGGCGGACTGTTCCTGACCTTCTTCACCTATACCGGCGATGCAGCCTATGCCAGCGGCAACGCCTATACGCTGTTTTCGATTGCCGCCGTGGTGCTGGGCGGCGTCTCGCTGTTCGGCGGGAAAGGCAGCGCCATCGGCGCCATCTTCGGCGCGCTGGCCTTCCGCACCATCGGTGACCTGTTGTTCGTGTTCGATTTCGACCCGCTATGGCAGCCGCTGTTCCAGGGCGTGATCCTGCTGGTCGCGGTCAGCCTTGGCGCGTTTGCGCTGTTTCGGGTCCGCAACCGGCTGGAGTGGTTCCTGTGAGCGAAACGACATTGGGCGGTATCGCCGGCCGCGTGCAGAAATTCATCCGCCGCGCCGATCCGGCGGTGCTGACGGCCTTCGCCTGCATCGTGCTGTTGCTGTTCCTAGGCAGCCTCTATTCCAGGAGCTTTCTGTCGCCTGAATATCTCTTGCAGCAGCTCAAGGTGGCCTCGTTCCTCGGCGTCATCGCCACAGGCATGATGCTGGTCATCCTGCTAGGCCAAATCGACCTGTCGGTGCCGTGGGCGGTGGCGGCGGGCGCGATGATGGCGTGTGCGGCTGCCGCCTATGGCCCGATCGGTGTGGCGCTGGCCATCCCGTTCGGCATCTTTTGCGGGGTGCTGATCGGCATCGTCAACGGCTTTGGCGTCGCCTATCTGCGCATACCCTCGATGATCATCACGCTCGCCACCAACGCTGTCGCTCAAGGGCTCATGGTCGTTTATACCGGCGGCTACTCGCCACAGGATTCGGCCACCGGCGCCATGCGCTATCTTGCGACAGGTTTTACCATTCCTGGCGTGCCTAACGCCGTTATCATCTGGGCGCTGATTGGCGCTGCGATGGTGTTCGTGCTGTCCCGCACCAGCTTCGGCCGCACCGTCTACGGCATCGGCAACCGCGAGCGTGCCGCCTATCTCTCCGGCATCGATACAAGGCGCGTGGTGATGATCGCCTTCGCTATCTCAGGCGGGCTGTCCGCCTTTGGCGGAGTGCTTCTCGCCGGCTATGCCTCCAAGGCGGCGCAATCGATGGGCGATGCCTATCTCCTGCCGTCGATCGCCGCCGTGGTTCTGGGCGGCACCTCGATCCTGGGTGGCCGCGGCTCCTATCTCGGCACCGTCGCCGGTGTCATCCTGATCACGCTCCTGCAGTCCATCCTTTCGGTCATGCAGATGCCGGAGGCGGGGCGGCAGATCGTCTATGGCCTGGTCATCGTTGCCATGCTCCTGCTCTACGGCCGCGCGCCGGCAAGCCGCTGACCGTGGACGAAAAGACCGCAAAGGCGCCAATGGGCGCTACCGGCTCAGTGCCTCGGGCCATTGTGGTGATGGGCGTCGCCGGCTGCGGAAAATCGGCTGTCGGCAAAGCAATGGCAGCAGAGGAGGGGACCGTCTTTGTCGAAGGCGACAGGCTGCACCCACCCGAAAACGTCGCCCGCATGGCGAGCGGCGAGCCGCTCACAGATCAACTGCGTGAGGGCTGGCTCGATGCCATCGGCGAGCGGATCGCCGACCTGACCGGCAGCGGCCAAAGCGTGGTTGCCGCCTGCTCGGCGCTGAAGCGCAGCTACCGCGATCGTCTGCGTGGCTTCCGCCGGGATATCGATTTCATCTATCTGAAGATCGATCCCGCAACCGCCAAGCAGCGTGTCGCCAACCGCAAGGGCCATTTCATGCCGGCAAGCCTGGTCGAAAGCCAGTTCGCCATCCTTGAGCCGCCTGGCGCCGACGAGCGGGCGCTGACGGCCGACGCCACACTTCCAGTGGCTGAGATCGTCACCGCCGTTGCCAGCCTGCTGGCCGGCGCAAAATCATGAACCACCCTCGTCGGGCAAGGCGGTTTCCGGCCGTTCGGTGAACCGGTCGGCGCCGGACCAGACCATCATTTGCTCGGGATAGAGTTTCAGCGCCTCCAGCAAGCGGTCGCGCTTGAGCAATATGTACTCGGCCTGCAGCGCCATGTTCTTGGCGCCGGCTCTGGCCGCGCGCTCGCCGGCCTCTGCCGGGGCCGGCACCAGTTCGGGACTTAGGACGGCGCGGTATTGGCGGAACGGATCGGTCTCGAAGGTCGACATGGAAAACAGCGCCGCCTTGCCTCTGGCAGCGAAATTCGTTGGCGCCGAGGCGAGGTGAGTCCAGCCGCTCTCGCCAAGGCCGACTTCGGTGAATGTCGAGCCGGCATGCACGGTGTTGGTCACCAATACGACGCCGTTGCTGCCAAGGATCTTCTGGATCCGGCCGGTGACCTGGTAGGCGTCGCTGCGGTCGAACACGATCCGGCTTTTCAGGAAACGGTTCTCGACCCGAACCATCGGCGGGTTCAGGAAGCGCAAGCCGAAGGTCGAATCGGATATGCCGTGAGCCCTGACGCTGAGCTGGTGTGTCTCGATACCGGCCTCATGGAGAGCGCGTTTGCCGATGATGGTCTGTGCCGTGAACTGATCGCACCAGATGATAGCGCCGTGGCCGCGCTTCAGCGCCGCTTGCAGGCCTTCCAGGCCCTCCAGCCGGATATCAGGTGACCAGCGGCGGCCGATGAGATGCGCGGCAAGCAGCAAACGCCGGCGGTGGTTGGCGCAGAGCAAGGCCCTGAACTGCCTTTGCGCATCGATGCCATTGCCGAGCACGGCGCGCGTCGCGGCGGCGTAGCGCACGAAATCCTTGCGGATATGGCGCTTGAGGCGCAGCCCCGATATGCGGCTGCAGATCGCGGCCCACCAATTGACCGGCAGCAATGCCGCGACCCCGAGATAGAAGGCGGCCAGCAGCAGCTCGCGGAAATCCCTGTTGTTGAAGGTGCGCAACTTGCCGGCGCGGACCTGCTTGCGGCTGAAGAAGCGGACATGCTCGGCGCGTTCGGGCACCAGGATGTCGGCGATGATTTCCGTATGATAAATGACGGCGGAAGATGGTGTCCGGTCGGCTTTCCGGGATTTTCCCAACCACGGCAGCCTCATCCGATCGGTGTCCACCTGTTCTTGCGTGCGTCCGGAAATCGCTTTACTGCGTCTGCCACGGGCGCGCAATCGGCGCCGGCAAGGCCATGGTGAACGCCATTCAGGGTTCGAACTTGAAACAGGCCCTATCGGTAGCACTTCCCCAACTGGCGCCCTGGCGGCCGGCTGCGGTGGCGCTGATGGCGCCGGACCGGCCGTCCCTGAGCTTTGCCGGCCTCGCCAATCTTGTCGACAAGCTCTGCGGCGATCTCGCCAGGCGTGGCGTTGCCCGCGGCACGGCCGTCGGCATCGTCTTGCCCAACGGCCCGGAAATGGCGGCCTGTTTCCTGGCGGTCTCGGCGTTGGCGACGGCGGCGCCGCTCAATCCGGCTTACGGCGAAGACGAATTCCGCTTCTATCTCGGCGATCTCGATGTGAAGCTGCTGCTGTGCGGACAAGGCATGGGCGATGCCGCGCGCAACGCCGCAAAGGGGCTCGGCATTGCCGTGCTCGACGTCGTCGTGACTGACGGCGCCAAGGCCGGCGAGTTTCTGCTGGCGGGCGACGCCGAGGTGGAGGCTGCCAGCGAGGCTCGCCTCGACGATATGCAGTTCAACGGACCCGACGATTTCGCGCTTGTCCTGCACACATCGGGAACCACGGCGCGACCGAAGATCGTCGGCTTGCGGCAGCGCAATCTGCAGGCATCGATGGCCAACATCGCCAGCACCCTGGCGCTGTCGGCAAACGATATGTGTCTCAACGTGATGCCGCTGTTCCACATTCACGGGCTGATGGCGGCGCTCAGCGCACAGCTGGCAGTCGGCGGCGCTGTTGTCTGCACGCCGGGCTTCAACCCGCTCAAATTCTACGGCTGGCTGGGCGATTTCCGGCCGAGCTGGTACAGCGCGGTGCCGACCATGCATCAGGCGATCCTGGCGCGCGCCGCCCGCAATGGCGAAACCATCGCGGCTGCGCGGCTGCGCTTCATCCGCTCGTCTTCGGCAGCGCTTCCCGACACCGTGTTCCGCGACCTCGAGCGCGTCTTCGGCTGTCCGGTGGTCGAGGCCTATGGCATGACCGAGGCGGCGCACCAGATGACATCCAACGGCCTGCCGCCGGCACGCCGCAAGCCAGGCTCGGTCGGCCTGCCTGCGGGTCCGCAGGTGACGATCCTGGACGACAAGGGGACGATCCTGCCGGCGGGTGAAAAGGGCGAGATCGCGGTGCGCGGCGCCAACATCCATGATGGCTATCTCGACAATCCGGTGGCCAATGAAGCTGCCTTCAGCGATGGCTGGTTCCGCACCGGCGACCAGGGCCTCATCGACGAGGATGGCGATCTGAAGATCACCGGGCGGCTGAAGGAGATCATCAATCGCGGCGGCGAAAAGATCTCGCCGCTCGAGGTCGACAATGTGCTGCTCGATCATCCGCTGGTGGCGCAGGCGGTGACCTTCGCCGTGCCGCACGCCATGCTCGGCGAAGAGGTGGGTGCGGCCATCGTGCTGGCCGAGGGCGCCATCGCCGATGCCGAGCAGATTCGTGATTTCGCGCGCAGCCGGATCATCGAGTTCAAGGTGCCGCGCCACATCCTGTTTCTCCAGGAGATACCCAAGGGTCCCACAGGCAAGATCCAGCGCGTCGGCCTGGCCGGCAAGCTCGGCCTGGTCTGAGGACTCTCATTTGAGCATGATCTTGTCCGAACCGGTTCCCACTTTTCGGGATCATGCTCGAATTTAGATCTGCGACGTCAGCTCGACCGGAAAATCATCATTGTCGGCGTCGCGCATGGCGGCGAGGCTGCGATTGTCCAGCACTTCGGCGATCGCCTGGCGCACTTCCAGCATCATGTGCCGGACCTGGCAGGTCGCCTCGTCGCAATCCTCGCAGCGCTGGTATTGCGTGCGGCTGGCGCAGGGTATGGGAGCGAGCGGGCCGTCCAGCACGCGCACGACGTGGCCGATCTTGATTTCGGAAGCCGGCCGGGCGAGGCGATAACCGCCTTCCTTGCCCTTGCGACTGAGGACGAAACCGGCATTGCGCAGCTCGCCCAGAATGGCATCCAGGAATTTCTTCGGGATGTTGTTGGCGATCGCGATGTCGTTGACGAATGCAAGCTGGCCGACCGGCAGGCCGGAAAGATGCACGAGGGCCTTGAGGCCGTATTTGCCTTTTTTGGTAAGCATGCCCGCTTCAGTTCATGAAAACCCCAACCACCCGCATCTGGCGGTTGTTTGTGTGCAAATCATGACGTTTCGCCTGAACAACCCGGTTTCGCGTAGAACAAGCCGCCCGATTGCACGTTGGGCACAAAGGCGTTGATTCTTTGTAACGTTTTCACCGATCGCGACAGATTCCCCCTGAAGCCGTTTGTCGGCGCGCGAAAACGAAAAAGGCGGCAAAGCGCCGGCTTTCTTGTGAGGTGAGGTCGAACGCTGCTGATATCAGCGGCTGCCATAGGTCTGGTCGAGCAGACCGCCGGCGGCGAAGTGCTCCTTCTGTACCTTGTCCCAGCCGCCGAAGACGTCTTCCACAGTCAGCAGGCGGACATCGGGGAAGTCGGCCTTGTATTTTGCCGCGACTTCAGCGTTGCGGGCGCGCAGGCCATTTTCAGCCGCGATGGTCTGGCCCTCGGGCGTGTAGAGGAAATCGAGATAGGTCTTGGCGAGGTCACGGCTGCCGTGCTCGTCGGCGACCTTGTCGACGATCGCCACCGGGAATTCGGCGAGCAGGCTGACCGTTGGCGTGACCTGTTCGAACTTGTCGTTGCCATACTCCTTGCGGATGCCGCGCGTTTCCGACTCGAAGGTGATCAGCACGTCGCCGATCTCGCGTTGCACGAAGGTGGTGGTGGCGGCGCGCCCGCCGGTGTCGAAGATCGGCACGTTGTTGAACAGCTTGGTGACGAACTCCTTCACCTTGGCGTCGTCGCCCTTGAAGGCTTCCTTGGCGTAGGCGGTTGCGGCCAGATAGGTGTAGCGCGCATTGCCCGAGGTCTTGGGGTTGGGGAAGATCACCTGCACGTCGTCGCGCACGAGGTCGTCCCAGTCCTTGATGTGCTTGGGGTTGCCCGCGCGGACGAGAAAGGATGGGAGCGAATAGAAGGGCGAGGCGTTGTCGGGGAAATCCTTCTGCCAGTCGGCGGAGACGAGGCCTTTCTTGACCAGAAAGTCGATGTCGGTGACCTGGTTGAAGGTGATGACATCGGCGCCGAGGCCTTCGGCAATGGCGCGCGCCTGCGCCGAGGTGCCGGCGTGCGACTGGTCGACGGTGACGCCCGGATGGCCGGCGACGAAAGCCTTGTTCACCTGGGCGAACAATTCGCGGCCGACATCATAGGAAGCGTTGAGCAATTTGTCGGCCGACCAAGCCTGCGAAGAGGCGAGGATCAGGCCGGCGGCGGCTACGCTGAGCAAAAAACGCTTCATGAAAACAGGCTCCGATGTGCAATGCGTCGCCAGAACATAGCCGGGCCGGAGGGTGTACTGCGAGGCACACGGGGCAGACGTATGGCGTTGCAGCGAAAAAGAAATCGCTGAAGCAGGTTATCGGCGAAATTTCATTCCAGCCGAAATGCCGATGCGTTGGGGTTTTCTGTGGTTTGCAATGCGAGGCCGAGTGGCATATACAAATGGCATATACAAGTGGAACAGACAGGGGAGGCTGCCATGCCGCAGCACCGTCACTCAATACCACCGCCCAGGGAGGCGAAGTTGTTTCGCAACAACCGCAGTCAGGCGGTTCGCATCCCTGTCGAATTCGAGCTGCCTGGCGAGAAGGTCCTGATCAGCCGCGATGGCGACCGGCTGCTCATCGAGCCGGTCCGTCAACCAGGCCTCACCGCCTTGCTCACCCAATGGGCGAAAGAGCCGCCGCTTGGTCCTGAAGACGACTTTCCCGAGATCCATGATGCGCCCGTGGGGCCTGAGGATATCTTTTGATGCGGTTCATGCTGGACACCAACATTCTCAGCGACATGATCCGAAACCCTGCCGGCAAGGCTGCCAGTGCGGCGGTTCGCGCGGGAGACGGTGCCCTGTGCACCAGCATCGTTGTCGCCTCGGAGCTGCGTTATGGCTGCGCCCGCAAGAGATCGGCCAAGCTGCTCGCCAAGGTGGAGGAATTGCTCGCCGAGGTTCCTGTGTTGCCGCTCGATGTGCCGATGGATAACGAATACGGAGCACTTCGTGCCGAGCTGGAGGCCAGAGGCCAGCCAATCGGCCACAATGATCTTTTCATTGCTGCCCATGCCTGTGTGTTGGGGACGACACTGGTGACGGCCAACACCGCTGAGTTCCGTCGGATCAAGGGCCTGACGGTCGAGAACTGGCTGGAGTAGCGCCGGATCGATGTCTATGCCGCCGGGAAAAGCTTCCAGCGCCTCGGCCTGAACGCCACCCGGCTCTTCTGCGCCGCAGGATGGTCCACAGGCAGTTCGATCTCGACGCGCTGGCGCTCGCCGCCGATTTCCAGTTCGACGCGTCTTGTGCCGGCGACGCGGCGGCTGGCGGCGACCGTGCCGGCGATGCAGCCGCTGCAGCCGTCGAGCAGTTCGATATCGTGCGGGCGGAAATACAGCGTCGCATCGCCCTCGGGTGCGTGCGGCGCCGACACGCCGATCGGACGGTCGGCGAGCCAGATCTCGCCATTCTCAACCTTGACCGGCAGCATGCTCGATTCGCCGATGAAGGAGTAGACGAAGGGCGAGTTCGGCGTGTCGTAGATCTCGTCGGCGGAGCCGACCTGCTCGATGCGGCCCTGGCTCATCACCACGACGCGGTCGGCAAGCTCGAGCGCCTCTTCCTGGTCGTGGGTGACGAAGACGGTGGTGTGGCCGGTACGGTCATGGATCTCGCGCAGCCAGCGGCGGAGTTCCCGGCGCACCTGCGCATCGAGCGCGCCGAACGGCTCGTCGAGCAACAGCACCTTGGGCTCGATGGCCATGGCCCGGGCGAGCGCCACGCGCTGGCGCTGGCCACCGGAAAGTTGCGCCGGATAGCGCTTTTCCAGGCCGGAAAGCTGAACGAGATCGAGCAGTTCGGAGGCGCGTCGGCGGATTTCGGCCGCCGGTGGTCGCGACGGTCCATGCCGCACCTTGAGGCCGAAGCCGATATTGTCGGCGACCGTCATGTGCCGGAAGAGCGCATAGTGCTGGAAGACGAAGCCGACATTGCGCTCCTGGATCGAGCGGTGCGAGGCGTCCTCGTCGCCGAAGAAGATCTTTCCGCGCGTCGGCCGCTCCAGGCCGGCGATAAGCCTCAGCAGCGTCGTCTTGCCGGAGCCGGATGGCCCAAGCAGCGCGATCAGCTCACCCGACTTGATGTCAAGCGATACGTCATGGAGGGCCGGAAACCGGTCAAACTCCTTGCGTACGTTGGCAACGCGAACTTCCATGTAGATCCCTCAGTAATTTGGTGCATGTCGTTGTCCCAAAACCGGTTCCCAGTCTTGGGCGACATGCATTTAGTCAGTGCCCGCGCGTCGCGGCGATCTCGGCGCCGTAGCGCATCTCGAGAAGTGTTTTCAAGACCAGCGTGACCAGCGCCAGGCCGGCAAGCAGCGAAGCGACGGCAAAAGCGCCGACGGCGTTGTACTCGTTGTAGAGGATTTCGACATGCAACGGCATGGTGTTGGTCAGCCCGCGTATGTGGCCCGACACGACCGAGACCGCGCCGAATTCGCCCATCGAGCGGGCGTTGCACAGAAGCACGCCGTAGAGCAATCCCCATTTGACGTTGGGCAGCGTCACGTACCAGAAGGTCTGCCAGCCATTGGCGCCCAGAGAGAGCGCGGCTTCCTCGTCGCCGTTGCCCTGTTCCTGCATCAGCGGGATCAGTTCGCGGGCAACGAAGGGGAAGGTGACGAAGATGGTCGCGAGCACGATGCCGGGCACGGCGAACAAGATCTGGATGCCGTGCGCCTTCAGCCATTCACCGAACAGTCCCTGAGCGCCAAACAAAAGCACATAGACCAGGCCGGAAATGACCGGCGAGACCGAGAAGGGCAGGTCGATCAGCGTGGTTAGAAAAGCCTTGCCCTTGAACTCGAACTTGGCGATCGCCCAGGCAGCCGAAATGCCGAAGACGACGTTGAGCGGCACGGCGATCACCGCCACCAGCAGCGTCAGCCGGATCGCCGAGCGCGTATCGGGATTGGACAGCGATTCCGCGTAGGCGCCAATGCCTTTCGCCAGCGCCTCGTGGAAGACGATGATCAGCGGCAGCAGCAGGAAGACGGCGAGGAAGGCGAAGGCCACCGCCATCAGCAGCAGCCGCACCGGCCGGCTTTCGGTCACCGCCGCCGACCGGCTCTCGTGATGCGGTTCGTAGGATTTGATCTCTGGGTCAGCCATAGCGCTTGCGGCTCCAGGACTGAGCGAGGTTGATGACCAGCAGCATCACGAACGACAGCAAAAGCATGATCGCCGCGATCGCGGTCGCCGCCGGATAATTATATTCCTCAAGCCGGATGACGATCAGAAGCGGTGCGATCTCCGACTTGTAGGGCAGGTTGCCCGCGATGAAGATGACCGAGCCGTATTCGCCGACCCCGCGCGCGAAGGCGAGCGAAAAGCCGGTGATGATGGCCGGCGCCAGGCCCGGAAACAGGATGCGGGTGATGATCTGGAAGCGGTTGGCGCCGAGCGTCGCGGCGGCCTCCTCCACTTCCTTGTCGATCTCCTCCATGATCGGCTGCACGGTGCGCACGACGAACGGCAGGCCGATGAAGACAAGCGCCACGACAATGCCGAGCGGCGTGTAGGCGACCTTGATGCCGAGCGGCGCCAGGAGATGGCCGATCCAGCCATTGGGCGCATAAAGAGTGGTCAGCGCAATGCCCGCGACCGCGGTCGGCAGCGCGAAGGGCAGGTCGACCATGGCGTCGACGACGCGGCGGCCGGGGAAGCGGTAGCGCACCAGCACCCAGGCGACGAGCGTGCCGAAGATGACGTTGACGGCGGCTGCGATGAAGGCTGTGCCGAAGCTGATTTCGAGTGCGTTGATGGTCCGGCGGTCGGTGGCGATCGCCCAGAAATCGGTCCAGCCGAGGGCTGCCGAGCGCCAGATCAGGCCCGACAGGGGGATGAGGATGATGAGCGTGAGGTAGGCAAGCGAGAAGCCGAGCGTCAATCCGAAACCCGGAATGACACTCGGCTGTCTGAATCGCCACCCCGCCTTGGCGGGTGCTATGGTCATGTCGTCCTGATCTAGATTTTAGCTCACTGGGCCGGCTTGTAGATCTGGTCGAATATACCACCGTCGCCGAAATGATAAGGCTGTGCCTTCTTCCAGCCGCCAAAAAGCGGATCGTCGATGGAGATCAGCTTGATTTCGGGCGTCTTCGGAATGTCAGCCGCATCCACCAGCTCGGGCTTGGCCGGACGATAGTGGTTCTTGGCGATGATCGTCTGGGCTTCCTTGGAATAGAGCCAGCCGAGATAGGCTTCGGCGACCTTGCGGGTGCCCTTGGCATCGACATTGGCGTCGACGATCGCCACCGGCGGCTCGGCCAGGATCGAGGTCGGGGGATAGACGATCTCGAAATTGTCGGCTCCGAATTCATTGAGCGCCAGATAGGCGTCGTTTTCCCAGCCGATCAGCACGTCGCCGATGCCCTTTTGCGCGAAGGTGACCGTCGAGCCGCGCGCACCGGTGTCGAGCACCGGAGCATTGGCGTAGAGCTTGCCGACGAATTCCTTGTTCTTGGCTTCGTCGCCGCCATCATTGGCGTTGGCATAGGCCCAGGCGGCAAGGTAGTTCCAGCGCGCACCGCCGGAGGTCTTGGGGTTCGGCGTGATCACCTGGACGCCGTCCTTGACCAGATCGCTCCAGTCGTGGATGCCCTTCGGGTTGCCCTTGCGGACCAGGAAGATGATGGTCGAGGTGTACGGCGCCGAATTGTTCTCGAACTTCTTGCGCCAGTCCGGGTTGATCTTCTTCGACTTGGTGACGATGGCGTTGATGTCGCCTTCGAGCGCCAGCGTCACCACATCGGCATCGAGGCCGTCGATCACGGCGCGGGCCTGGGCGCCGGAGCCGCCATGCGATTGCTGGATGGTGACCGTCTCGCCGGTCTCGGCCTTCCAGTGTGCGACGAAGGCTTCGTCATAGGCCTTGTAGAGTTCGCGTGTCGGGTCGTAGGACACGTTCAGAATGGTCGTATCGGCAAACGCGAAACCGAGCGTGCCGAACTGGATCGATGTGGCGACCAGTGCGCCGAGCAGTTTCTTGAAATGAGGTTTGGTCATTCCCGCCTCCGTTGATGACGGCTGAACTCTATCGAATTGATAGAAATTAGATGCATTCAACGTTGCCTTTTTTGTCTATTCGAAGGAAATTTTCGCCGATATTGGGTTTCGGAAGGAAATATTTTCCTCATATTGGTCTAACCCAAATCCGGCCGGTTGACGCTATCTAGGAGTTGACACCGCAGAAGCAAGGCCGAGCGAGGGAAGGCTCGGTGTAGCACCGGGCGGTTCAGCCCGCAGTGATAGGAAAATCGAAGCGCAGCTTTGGAAACGGCTCATTGGCAAGCGTGTAGTGCCACCACTCTCGCGCATAATTCTTGAAGCCGCCGGCGCGCATGGCGTCGAGCAGCCTTTTGCGGTTTGCCGCCGCTTCTGCCGCCAATGGGCGATGTGCGGTTTCGCTTGCCGGGTCGAAACAGTCGAAGCTGGTGCCGAAATCGAGCGTGCCGGCGCCGGCCGCGCCGCAAGCGGCGGATGACTTGTTCTTGCCGTCGCTGCGGGCGATGGCGATATCGACGGTCGAGCCGCGCGAATGGGTGGACAATTCGCCGATATAGCTCTTGGCGATGAGGTCGCCGCGCTGCACCTGAGGGTACCATTGCGGATCGGGCGGGCCGCCCTCTCTGGTCCATTTGCCCATGTCGGCAACGGCGCGGGCCGGGCGGTAGCAGTCGAAGACGACCAGCGTCAGGCCGTCGGCGGCGAGCGCTTTCTGCACTCCGGACAGCGCTTGCGCAGCTTGCTTCGTGAGGATGCAGACTGGGGCGTCGTAGCCATCGGCCTTGCGATGCAGGAAATTTTCCAGGCGGGCATAGCGGATGTCCTGGCGGATCGAGGGATCGACATCGGCCAGGCGGACAAAGCCGGCGGGCAGGGGATCGGCGGAGGCGGGGGAGCAAGTCGAAACGAACATGGATACGGCTAAGGCCAATCCTCGATGCAAGCGCTTCGGCACACCCCCCTGGGGGGGGGGGGGGGCGCGGGGGGCGGGGGGCGGGGGGGGGGGGCGGGGGGGGGGGCGGGGGGGGGGGGGGCCCCCCGCCGGCAGGGGGGGGGGGG
>NZ_JAMYPB010000066.1:0-25324 GCF_040320135.1 Mesorhizobium sp. M0772
ATCCCCTGGCCCCCCACTTGGGGGGTTTTGGGCGGCCAGCACAGCGGGGGGCGCCGCAGCGGGCTTGTGTGTGGGGCTAGGACGGCGGTGCGCCGGCCTCGCCAGTTCATTCAAACCAGGCTTACTCCCCCGGCCCCTTGCAGGCCACGATCTGCTCTTTCGTGTAGGTCGTCCACTCAGGGATCGAGATCGAGACCGGCCATTCCGGGCTGAGCGACGGGTCGGCGGCTGCCTTCAGCTTGGCCTTGCCTTCGTCGGTGGCGTTGTCCCACAGCTGCGGGTCGACCAACACGGTCTGCTGCGCCGGCTTCTTGCCGTCGAGGATCTGCAGCGCCAGCGTCACGCCCGCGCCGCCGATCGAGCCGGGGTTGGTGACGGCTGCACCGACGAGACCTTTCACCGAGCTCAGCTGGCCGACGAAGCCGGCATTGTCGGCGCCGACCACCGGCACCAGCGGCGCCTGCGATTCGACCAGCGCGTCGACGATGACGTTGTCGATGCCCGACGTCCACACGCCGTTGAAGGGCGTGCCGGTGGCCAGGAACGACAGCATCTGCTGCTTGGCCTGATCCTGCTGCCAGCCGGTGAAGACTTCCTGCGCCACCTTCACGCCGGGGTTTTCGGCCAGCGCCTTCTTGAAGCCTTTGTCGCGATCGCTATCGGCCGAGGCGCCGGCGGCGCCGCGCATGTAGAACACTTCGCCCTTGCCGCCCATCTGCTGGAACAGCCATTTGGCGCCGAGATAGGCATACTGTTCCTGGTTGTTGGAGATGATGTAGGCCGACGGTTCGGTCACCGCCTGGTCGACGGCAACGACGACGATGCCGGCCTTGGTGGCTTCTTCCAAGCCCGCCTTGATGCCGGCGGGATCAGCGGGGTTGACGACGATGGCGTCGACCTTGGCGCTGATCAGATTGCGGATGTCTTCGAGCTGGCCGGCGGCATCGGTGTTGCGGTGGGCGATGTTGAGCTTCGTCACTTCGCCCGAAGCCAGCGCCTGCGCCTTCATGGCGCAGACCATTTCCTCGCGCCAGCCATTGCCCTGCACGGTGTTGGAAATGCCGATCGTATATTTGGCTTCGGCCGACGACACGCCCATCGATGCCAGCAAGGCAGCGCCCGCAAGCAACGGGACCATGGTCAGTATTTTCTTCATGTCAGTACTCCTCCACATTGTTGTTTTTCGTCTCAGGGCCAGACCCTTCGGCAGGATCGGACCAAGTCATTCACCTCGTCATTTGACGAAGGGGCGCAGCACGTCGCGGGCGAGCAGGAAGCCCCGCTTCACCGCATCGTCGTTGCCTTCAAACCGCCTGTCCTCATGTTCGATGATGACCGAGCCGTCATAGCCGGCGCGGTAGAGGCCGGAGAAGAAGCCGCTCCAGTCGACATCGCCCAATCCCGGCATGCGCGGCACCTGCCAGCCTATCCCGGCGGAAAGAATCCCGCGCTCATACAAACCATCATGATCGATCATCAAATCCTTGGCGTGGACATGCAGCATGTAGGGGCCGAACTCCTTGATGAAGCGGCCCTGGTCGATCATTTGCCAGACCAGGTGCGAGGGGTCGAAATTCATGCCGACCTCGCCGCCCCAGGTTTCGAGGATGCGCCGCCAGACCAGCGGCGAATAGGCGATGTTGTGCCCGCCCGGCCATTCGTCATAGCTGAAGATCATCGGGCAGTTCTCGAAGGCGAGTTTTACCCCGTGGCCGCGCGCATAGGCGACGGTCTCGGGCCAAACTTTCAGCGCGTCCTGCCAGTTGACGTCGACGGTCTTCGAGGCATCGCCACCGCAGAAGGTGTTGACCACCGGCACACCCATATTGGCGGCCAGCACGATGACCTTCTTCAGATGGCCGATGACGGCCTCGCGATGGGCAGGGTCCGGATGCAACGGGTTGGGATAGTAGCCGAGGCCGGAGACCGTCAGCTTCTTCTCCGTCAGCGAAGCGACGATCTCCTTGGCCTGCGCGGGCGAGGTGGAAGCGGCATCGATATGGCTGGTGCCGGCATAGCGTCGCGTCGCGCCGGATGTCTTCGGCCAGCAGGCGATTTCCAGCGCCTCGAAGCCGGCCGAGTGCGCCCAGTCGGCGACCTCGCCAAGCGGCGTCTCCGCAAACGGTGCTGTAAGCACTCCAAGTTTCATTCTGCCTCCCTAGACCGACGACTATAATGCCGATTGTTTGGATCGCTTCAACCTCGCGACCTCATCTTGTTCGAGACTGTGCCGGACAGCCGCCATCGGATCGTCCGACAGCAGGTCGCCCAGCGCCGATATCACGGCCGCGCGGAACGTATCGTCTGCGGCAAGGCCGGGGCCGAATATCCCGTCGATGGCAAGGATGGCGGACACCAGCGCGCTGGCATCGCGACCGGTCGCATCGGCGATCGCGGCGACCTTGCCGGCATAGGGATCCGACACCGGCCAGCGTTTGCCGAAGCGTGCGGAAGCATGGATGAGATAGGCCATCCAGCCGGCGACCGGCACCGACAGCAGGCCTATGCTCTGGCCCATTGCGAGCCGGTCGCGGATCGGGTTGAGCAGGCGCTGGACGATCTTCTGCGAACCGTCGGTTGCGACCTGGTGGTTGCGGTGGCGGATCGCGGTGTTCTTCAGCCGGGCAAGGCTCTGCTCGACATAGGCGAGCGGCAGGATGCCCGGCACCGGCATCAGCGTCGGCACAGTCTCTTCGACCAGCATGCGCCTGATGAAGTCCGACAGCAGCGGGTCGGCCATGGCATCCGATGTGTGCTCGAGACCAGCCAGAACGCCGAGCGTGGCGAGTGCCGTCTGGGCGCCATTCAGCACCCGCATCTTGAGATGCTCAAACGGCGTGACGTCGTCGACAAAGGTGGCGCCGACCAGATCCCAGCGCGGCATGCGGCCGGCGAATTTTTCCTCGATCACCCATTGCCGGAACGGCTCACCGACAGCGACAGCGCCATCGCGGTAGCCGAACCAATTTTCGACGCTGTCGAGATCGTCCTGCGTCACCGCCGGCGCAATGCGGTCGACCATGGCCGAGGGGAATGCGACGTTGGCCGCGATCCAATCGGCCAGCCCATTGCCGCGCGGTTCGGCAAAGCTGCGCACGACGTTGCCGAGGATGACGCCATTGGCCGGAATGTTGTCGCAGGACAGCAGCGTCAGCGGCCGCCCATGCGTGGCCCGGCGCTGCTCCAGCGCCCGCACCAACAGGCCGGGCACGCTGCGCGGCGTCTCGGGGTTGGCGAGGTCATGGACGATATCAGGGTGGCCGAGGTCGAGTTCGCCGCTGGACGGGACGTGGCAATAGCCTTTTTCCGTCACCGTCATCGTCACCAGTTCGATATCAGGTGAAATCAGCACGCCGAGCGCCGGTGCGGCACTGTCCTGGCTGTCGACCACCCGGACGATGCTGCCGATGACGCGCGCCTCGATGTGGCTGTTTTCGCGGATCAGCCTTGTGTAGAGCCCGCTCTGTCGTCCCAGCGTGTCGGCAAGGCTGGGCGGACGGATGTTGATGCCGACGATGCCCCAGCGGTCGAAGCGCAGCGAGATGAGATCGTCGGTGTATTCGGCCTGATGGCAGCGGTGGAAGGCGCCGACGCCGAGATGCGCCATGCCGGGCGCCAGCATCGTGCGGTCGTAGGACGGTGTCTGGACCGAAGCCGGCAAGCGATCGAGCAGCGCCGGGCCGAGCGGCTCTATGGCGCTCACCGGTTCGCCCCGATCACCGCCTGTTCCTGGTCGATGACCGCGCCGGTCATCGGTCCGGCGGCATCGGAGAGCAGGAAGACGGCGAGGCTGGCGATGTCGCCCGGCGTCAGCAGCCGGCCGAAAGGCTGCGCGGCATTGGCCTTGTCGAGCCAGCCAGGGCCGTTGCCCAAAGTCTCCGCCTGCATGATGCGTTCGGCCGGCGTGTCGGTCCAGCCGACATTGATGCCGTTGACGCGGATGCGATCGAAACGGTGGGCGTTGGCGGCGTTCCTGGTCAGCGTCGCCAGCGCGCCCTTGGTGGCGGAATAGACGGCGAGTTCCGGCGAACCGCAATGGGCGTTGATCGACAGGATGTTGAGAATGGCGCCGCCCTGTCCGCGCTGCTTCATGTCGGCAATCGCCGCCTTCATCAGGAAGAACGGCGCGCGCGTGTTGACGGCAAACAGCGCCGCCCAGTCGTCGAGGCTGGCGTCGAGGAAGGAGGCGCGATCGGTCAGGCCGGCGGCGTTGACCAGCGCATCGATGCGGCCGAAGCGCTCGATGCAGGCTTGCGCCAGAAGGGTGGGGGCGTCAGCATCGGCAAGGTCGGCGGCGACGAAGATCGTCGGCGTGCCCATTTGCGAAAGCTCGGCCGCCACGGCCTCGCCACGCGCCCTCTCGCGCCCGGTGACCAGCAGCCCGGCGGCACCGGAACGCGCCAGCGTCTCGGCAATGGCGCGGCCAATGCCTTGCGTCGACCCGGTGACCAGAGCCACCTTGCCGTCAAGCCGGATCTCCATTCCTCCTCCCGGGAATAAAGTTTCTATTTTGAGAAATATGGAACGGCAATTCCCGATAGTCAATTGGACCAGTGACGTCTCATTCGCCGCGCCGCGCCGCCACGCCATGGACCAGCGCCATCCCAACGGCGAGCGAGGCCGCCAGTGAGCGGAAGCCGGCAAAGTCGGATTCCACCACTTCCAACCAGCTGTCCGAGAGCGGGATCAGCGGGCTGAAGGTGCTGTCGGTGACGGTGACGATACGCGCCTTGCGCTCATGCGCCACCGCGCCGAGATCGGGCGTGATCGAATTGTAGGGGCTGAAGGAGACAGCGAGCACGGCATCCCGGCCGCCGATGCAGCCGATCTGGTCGAGTGCGGAGGACCCGACATTGTCGACCAGCACGTTGCGCACGCCTTGCTGCGAGAGCGTCAGGGAGAGATAGGCGGTGACGGGAAAGGCGCGCTTGGAGCCGATGACATAGATCAGCTCGGCCGCCGCCAGCAGCGCCACCATCTTGTCGAAACTCTCGACGTCGAAGCCGGCCTCGATGCGGCCCAGCGAGGCCTGCGATGCGCCGACCATGCCGTGCAGGAAATGCAGATTCGGCTCGGTCTCGGTGCGCGGTTCGCCGCGCCCTTCCGGCCATGAGCCCTTGATGTGCTCCTTGAACAGGCCCTGGAAATCGGAAAAGCCGGAATAGCCGAAGATCTGGGCAAAGCGCACCAGCGTCGAGGGCTGCACGCCGGCCTGTGCCGCAACCTGCGCGATGGTGCCGAGCGCGACGTCGCTCGGGTGCTGCCACAGGAAGATCGCCACCTGGCGCAGCCGCTTGGGGAAGTGCACCGTGCCCGACGACAGCACGGCGCGCAGCTCCTCATAGGTCTGCGGCTGGATGTAGCCGAGCGCGGCCAGCGAGCGTCCGCGCTTGCGCGTCGCCGCCTCGTCGGTGCTGGACCGTCCGGATGCCTTGCTTGCCCCACTCATGATTTCAGGCTAGCGCGATACGATCGTTTTACAATATGAAAATTGGAAATCATGTTCGAAAGTGTGACTGATGCGAGCGGTCAAAAGCAGCGCTCTACGGCGCCCCCCTCTGTCCTGCCGGACATCTCCCCCACGGGTGGGGAGATTGGCAGTTTCGCCTTCGGCGCCCTCTTGCGACGTCTGAGATTGGCGAAGGCCGCTGTGGTGCCTGATCTCCCCCCTCGTGGGGGAGATGTCCGGTAGGACAGAGGGGGGCGCGACAGAACTCGACGACGGCAAAACTGTCTTCCCAGGAGGAAACATGGTCTACGCAACATCGGACGGATCGGCGGGCAAGCGGCTCAGGGTCGGCATGGTCGGCGGCGGTCGCAATGCTTTTATCGGCGCCGTGCATCGGCTGGCCATGCGCCTGGACGACCAGATCGTACTGGTCGCCGGCGCGCTCTCGTCGGACCCGGAGAACGCCGCCGCCTCGGCCGCCGAGATCGGCATCGCGCCCGAGCGCAGCTATGCCGATTATCGCGCCATGGCACGAGCCGAAGCGGCGCGGCCGGACGGCATCGAGGCGGTGGTCATCGTCACGCCCAACCATCTGCACGCGCCGATCGCCACGGCCTTTCTCGAGGCCGGCATCGACGTGATCTGCGACAAGCCGCTGTCGACGACGCTGGCCGACGCAGAAGCATTGGTGGCGCTGGCGCAGGTGAAAAAGCGCCGCTTCGTCGTCACGCTCAACAACACCGGCTACGCCATGGTCCGCCAGGCGCGTGAGATGGTGGCGGCGGGCGCGCTTGGCCGCATAGTGTCCGTGCATGGCGCCTACATCCAGGACTGGCTGACGAAGCCGATCGACGCCGAGGGCCAGAAGCAGGCGGAGTGGCGCACCGATCCGGCGCGCGCTGGGCAGTCGGCGGTGCTGGCCGATATCGGCGTGCATACCTTCAACCTGGCAAGCTATATCTCCGGCTGTGAGGCCGAGGCGGTGTCGGCCGATCTGTTCACCGCCGTCCCCGAACGCCGGCTCGACGACAATGCGCATGTGCTGGTGCGCTGGACGGGCGGCGCGCGCGGCACGATCCTCGCCAGCCAGACCTCGCCCGGCCACTACAATGATCTCTCGGTGCGCATCTATGGCGACAAAGCCGGCCTAGAATGGTCGGGCGGCCGGCCGGAGGAACTGCGCTTTTCCGTCTATGGCGAGGAAACCCGCACGCTGGTGCGCGGGGGCCATGGCTCGACGGCGGAGGCCCAGCGCGTGTCGCGCATGCCGGCGGCACATCCGGAAGGCTATATCGAGGCCTTCGCCAATTTCTACCGCGACGCCGCTGATATCATTCGCGCCCATCGCTCTGGTGGGGTGGTGGATGCGGCGCGCGCGGCGCAGGTGCCCGATGTGGTGGAGGGCGCGCGCGGGGTGAAGTTTGTTGCGGCGGCGGTGGAGTCGAATGCGGCTGGTGGGGCTTGGACGGCGGCAAGGTTCGGGTGAGGACGGGAGCTGCCGTGTTTCAGCGGTAGAAGCAATCACCTGGGGGACTGGCGTTGCCCTAAGGGATTGACCTGCCGAAGGCGCTACCGCCGCCGCAGCAGACCTGGCAGCGGCGGGGCGCCAAGTACTCTTCGGTCGCTTTACTGGGCAAAAACACTGCTACGCATGTGTTATTCATGATATCGGTTGTTCATTGTCAGAGCATCGGCCCAGCCGTATTCGGTAACAATGCGCAACTTGTCTCTCTTCCTTGCTGCCAGCCTCGGCTGCCTCGTTCTCTCGGCGGTTTCCTTCGGCGCTCCGCAAGGCCTGCTCGTCACCCTGTTCCCGGACAGCAATGCAGCGAAGGTGGCGCAGTGCAGAAGCCTTCTCAAAATCCGTTTCGACACGGGCGAATGGCCGGACAAGGGCGCGGCTGACTACATGCGCTACGACGAGTGCTACTATCTGATCTGTGGCGGAACCAGGCCGAGCGCTTGAGGGTTTGGTGCGCTATCCCTTGATCGCCGAGCCGACGATGGAATCGACGAAGAAGCGCTGCAGGAAGGCGAACAGGATGAGCGGCGGCAGCACGGCCAGCGTCGCGCCGGCCATCACCAGGCCGGTGTTGACCGCGCCCCTGTTGTAGCTCAGCAACCGGCTTAGGCTGATGACGATCGGATAGGCGTCGGCATTGCCCTGCAGCACGGTCAGCGGCCAGAGATAGCTGTTCCAGTGGTAGACGAAGGCGAAGAGGGCCAGAGCCGCGATTGCGGGAGCGACGCTCGGCGCCACGATCTTGTAGAGGATCAAGAACTCCGAGGCGCCGTCCATGCGCGCGGCGTCGATCAGGTCGTCGGGCACGCCGGAGATGAACTGGCGCATCAGGAAGATGCCGAAAGCGTTGGCGAGATTGGGCACGATGATGCCGGCGAGGCTGGCGTTGAGGCCGATCGAGCCGACCAGGCGATAGAGCGGGATCAGCGTCACGATCGGCGGCAGGAACATGGTGGCGATCAACACAGAAAACAGCAGCGACTTGGCGGGGAAGTGGTATTTGGCGAAGGCGTAGCCGGCCATCATGCTGGTCAGCAGAATGCCGGCGGTGGTGATCGAGGCGATGACCAGAGAATTCCACATCGAGCGGCCGACATTGACCACGCCCGACACCTTCTCATAGGCGTCGAGGCTCGGCGTAAGGGGGATCCATACCGGCGGCACCTGCATGCTCTCGGCCGGCGTCTTGAGGCTCGACAGCACCATCCACACCAGCGGGAAGGCCGAGGCGACGGCGACCAGCAGCATCAGCGTCGCCAGCAGCGCCTTGTGGCCGGACGGGCGCCGGCGCGACAGCCGGCTCGACGATCCCGCGCTCATTCGTCGTTCTTCCGGTTGGCGAAGGCAAACAGCGCGCAGACGACGACAATCAGCGACAGCATCAGCATGACCGCCATGGCCGAACCCAGTCCACCCTGCGCACGCTCGATGCCGACGCGGCGGATGTGGTAGGTGAGCACATTGGTCGAGCCGACCGGCCCGCCCTGCGTGATCAAGGCAACCGGCTCGAACACCTGCACAGCGTTGATGATGGCGATGACGGCGCTGAACAGCAGCGTGCGCCGTATCAGCGGCAGGGTGATGAAGCGGAACTGCTCGAAACGGTTGGCGCCGTCGAGCTTTGCTGCTTCATACAGGCTGCCGGGGATTTGCGTCAGTCCGGCGATCGCCAGCACGGTGAAATAGCCGACCTGCTGCCAGACATTGAGGAAGACGATCGAGATCAGCGCCGTGCGCGGCGACGACAGGAAAGGCTGCGGGCCGATGCCGATAAGGCTGAGCATCTGGTTGAGAGGGCCTTCGCTCGGCGAATAGAGTTTCGACCACACCAGCGCGACAGCGATCATCGGCACCATGTAGGTGGCAAACAGCACCGTGCGCAGCGCCGTGCCGCCGGCGACGTCGCGCTGGTAAACCATCAGGCCGAAGGCCACCGACAGAGGCAGGATGAGGACGACGGAGAGCGCGGTGTAGACGGCTGTGTTGACGAGCGCGGCCTTGAAATCGCGGCCGACCGAGGAGACCCCAAAAATCTCGCGGAAATTGTCGAGGCCGACGAAGCCGGCGCTGGAAAACGGTGTCTGCGTCGACCAGTCCTGGAACGACAGCCAGACGGTGAGCAGCATCGGCAACAGGACGAAGATGCCGATCAGCGTCACGGCGGGCGCCAGCATGATGCCCGCCGAGGCACGGTACCTCTGAATCATTATTTGGCGGCGCGCTCCAGGATCGAAATGGCGTCGGCCTGCGCCGTCGCCTGCGCATCCTTGGCCGAGACCTGGCCATACTGCAACGCCTCGAGCGTCTGCTGCAGCGATTCCGAGAATTCCTGGCCGCCGGGCACGACAGGGAACGGCTTGGCGTCGGTGAGCACGCTGACATAGCCGGAGAGGAATTCCGAGCCGAGCTTGTCCTTGTGCGCCTCGATGTCGGAGAGGCGTGAGGGCAGGATGCCCATCGACATCAGGATATCCGACATCGCGGAAGCGCCGTTCTTGCCGGACTTTGGATTGTTCAGCCAGGCGAGGAAGTCCCATGCCGCCTTCTGCTCGGCCGCACCTGCATTGGCGTTGACCACGGTCATCCAGGAGTAGGAGATCGAATGCGGCTTGTCGCCGCTCGGGCCGACGGGAAGCGGCGCCGTTGCAATGTCGGCGAACTTGTCGCCCATGCCGGCCTTCAGTGCGCTTTCCCACCAATTGGCCATGATTATCATGCCGGTCTTGCCGGAGACGAAATTGTCGAGGAAGGGGCCGGTGGTGTTGGCGTCGGCTGTCGCCATCGAAGGCACGCTGGCGCCGGACTTGATCAGGTCTTCATAGAGCTGGAAAGTCTCCGCGGCCTGCGGGCTGTCGAGCACCGGCTTGCCGTCCTTGACCAGGTCGCCGCCATTGGAGACCAGCAGCGAGGCGAAGGGGTGGACGACACCGGCGGCCCATGAATTGATCATGCCGAAGCCTTGCTGTCCCGCATCCTGGTTGGTCAGCTTCTTGGCCGCATCCTTGAACTCGTCCCAGGTCTTGGGTGGCGCCGCGATGCCGGCCTGCTTGAACAGCGTCTTGTTGTAGTTCAGCGCATAGACGTCGATTTCGTTGGGGATGCCATAAAGCGTGCCGCCGACCGAGGCGGCGCTGGTGATGCCCGCCGGCCAGGCGGCCTTGACCTCGCTGGCCACCGCATCGGGAGCGGGCGCGACCAGCTTGTCGCGCGCCAGTTCCGGCAACCAGAGATCGTAGATGCCGCCGATGGTTGGGCCGTCCGCGCCGCCGCCTTGCGAGCGCAACGTGGTCAGGAGGTCGCCGAAGGGGACGGCGCGCACGGTGACGCTGACATCCGGATTGGTCTTGGCATAATCCTTGGCCGCCGCTTCCAGCAGCGCCACCGTCTCCGGCGACCAGTGGGTGAGATAGGAGATGTTGACCGATTGCGCCCAGGCCGTGGCGGGCAGGATGGCGAGGCCTGCGGCCAGTGCCAGTTTCGACGTCCAGGCAAACGACATTCCTCATCCTCCCTATCGGTTCACATGAGGTTATGACAAGTCAGCGCGGCGACGCAAGGGCTTGCTGGCGAAAAAGTCTCACATGGTACGGTCACAGATTTCTTTGCGGCGCTGGAATGTGGATATTTATCGTTAGGTAACAAACGGATGCAGGTACTGCAATGTCGTGAGGGGGCCAACGCCGCCATTCCTGAGGCGTAGCAGACCTCTTGCGAATGCCGCTATGTCGTTATAATGACTTTTGCCGAACCAATGGCTTCTCGTGGCACGGGAACGCCGCGGGACGCCAAGCACAGAGAACAATGGGAGACTGGCAATGAGCATGCTTTCACTTCACCGGCGCGCAGCGCTTAGGCTGATCGGCGGCCTTGCCGCCGCCTGCGCCGGCGTCTTCGCCTCATTGCCGGCGCGAGCCGCCGACAGCACGGTGACGCTGTGGAGCTGGCGCACCGAGGACGAGGCAGCGATGCGCCGCATCTTCGATGCCTTCGAGGTGAAGAATCCCGGCATCAAGGTCGCCATCCAGTTCACGCCCGATGCCGATTACCAGAACCGGCTGAGCACGGCGCTGCGGGGCGGCCGCGGGCCCGACATCGCGCAGCTCAAGGCCTATGGCGAGTTGCAGCCCTTCGTCGAGGCCGGCTATCTCGACGCGCTGGACGACAGCGTGCCGGAGCTGAAGAACATGGAGGACGCGGCGCTTGGCGGCGCGCGCGGCCGCAGCGACGGCAAGCTCTACGGCGTGCCCTACTCGGTGCCGATGATGGGCGTCTTCTACAACCAGGATATCTTCGCCGCCCAGGGCATCGAGATCCCCAAGACCTACAAGGATTTCACCGCCGTCTGCGAGAAGCTGAAGGCGGCCGGCATCACCCCGATCGCCACCGGTGGCGCCAACGGCTCGGCCTGGGAACTGGAGATCGCCGTCGGCGTCGTCGGCCCGACCGTCTATGGTCCTGAATTCTACGACGAGATGATGAGCGGCAAGGCGACCTTCGAGGATCCGCGCTATGTGGCGGCGCTGAAGCGCTTCGCCGAGCTGAAGCCGTATTTCCCCGACGGCTTCGCCGGCATCGACTACACCACCGCCACGCAGCAGTTCATCGGCGGCAAGGCGGCGATGTTCCTCGGCGGTTCGTTCGAGAACGGCAGCTTCAAGGCGCAGAACCCGAAGCTGAAATTCTCGATCTTCCCGTTCCCCGCCGACGATGCCGGGGCAAAACTCTACACCTCGGCCTTCTCCGACGGCTCCTATGGCCTGGTCTCCGAGAGCCAGAACAAGGAAGCCGCGACCAAGGTGCTGGGCTTCATGGCTTCGGCAGAGTTCGCGCAGATGTTCGCCGACGAGCTCGGCTGGCCGCCGGCCCGCACGGATGTGACGGTGAAGGATCCAGTGCTGGCCGCGATGATGGAGATGGCGAAGAATTCGACGCCGTATCTGACGCTGGTCGGCTTCCGCTGGCAGTCGCCGACGGCGTCTTCGGTGCTGCAGTCGGAGATCATCGACATGGTCGAAGGCAACATCGCGCCGGAGAAGCTAGCGGCCGACATGCAGGCCGCGGTCGCCACCTGGTTCAAGCCGAAGCAGTAGGCGCGGCCGGTCGCAAAAGCGGCCGGTCACTCACGGACCAGAAAAGCGCATGAGCACCCTTCGCCGCACCAGCAGCCTTCGCCGCACGCAGCAGCGCATGGCCGTGCTGTTCATCCTGCCGGCGCTGGCGGTCTATGCGCTGTTCGTCCTCTATCCCCTGGGGATGTCGCTCTGGGGCAGCTTCTTCGTCTGGAAGGGGCTGCGCATGGTCGAGTTCGCCGGCCTGTCGAATTTCTCAAGGCTGTTCGTTTTCCCCAGCGGCGCGCGGATCTACGGCGCGCTGTGGCACAACACCGCCTGGTTCTTCGGCATCATGGTCTTCCAAAATGGCCTCGGCCTTTTGTTCGCCTGGCTGCTGTTCCTGCGCGACAAGGGTGCGGCCTTCTTCCAGTCGGTGTTCTTCTTTCCGGCGGTGCTGAGCCCGGTCATCGTCGGCGCGCTGTGGCGGTTGCTTTTGGCACCGGGCGGCGTCGTCGAATGGGCGCTGAACGGGCTTGGCCTGCACCAGGGCAGCCTGACCGTGCTCGGCAACAGCCACACCGCGCTCGCCATGCTGATCGCCGTCGATGCCTGGAACTGGATGGGCCTGCCGGTGCTGATCTACACGGCAGGTCTGCGGCAGATTTCCGGCCAGATTTTCGAGGCGGCAAAACTTGACGGCGCCGGCAATGCGCGCATGCTGTTCTCGATCGCGTTGCCGCTGCTGATGCCGGCGCTGGGCACGCTGACGACGCTGTCGTTCATCAACACCTTCAACCAGTTCGACATCGTCTATGTCATGCAGGGCGTGCAGGGCAATCCGAGCTATTCGACCGACACGCTGGTGACCTACTTCTACCGGCTGGCCTTCGGGGCGGAAGGTGCTGTCGGCATCACCGATATCGGTCTGGCGCTGGCGCTCGGCACCGTGCTGTTTTTGATCCTCAGCATCGGCACGCTCATGATGCTGCGCTTCTTCGACCGCCGCACGGTGCAGCTATGAGCGCGCTGGCGATTTCGCAAAGACCGGCCATCTCTCGGCAGCTGGCGCGGCTGCCCGGCTGGACGGTGCTGGTCGTTTGGACGGCGGCCGTGCTGTTGCCGCTCTACATCCTCATCGTCTCCTGTTTCAAGACCACGGCCGAGATCTACGACAACAGGCTCGGCCTGCCGCAAAGCTTTGCCTTCGACAATTTCCTCAACGCCTGGACGCGCGCCGATCTCGGCCAGAATTTCATCAACAGCCTGATCGTCACGGGCGGCGCCGTCATCCTCACCATCGTCGTCTCGGCGATGGCCGCCTATCCGCTCAGCCGCTACAAGCTTGGCTGGAATGCCATCATGCTCGGCCTGTTCCTGTCCGGCATCATGCTGCCCATCCGGTTGGCCTCGGTCGAACTGTTCACGCTGATGCGCAATCTCGGCCTGCTGGATTCGCTGACCGGGCTGATCCTGGTCTATTCGGCGATCCGCATTCCCTTCGCCGTGTTCATCTTCGCCAATTTCATGCGCGTCTTGCCCTCCGAGTTGGACGAGGCCGCCCGCATGGACGGCGCCGGCGAGGTCCGCATCCTGTTCCAGATCATCCTGCCGATGGTCAAGCCGGCGGTGTCGATCGTGGCCATCTTCACCGCGATCGCGGTGTGGAACGATTTCTTCTTCCCGCTGATCTTCATCTTCGACGACCGCTACAAGACGGTGCCGCTGGCGATCAGCATCTTCGTCGGCCAGTTCCGCACCGACTGGAGCCTGGTGTTCGCCTCGCTGGCGATATCCATGGCGCCCATCCTGATCATGTATTGTCTGCTGGCGCGCCAGATTCGCGAAGGCGTCGGCACCGGAGGAGGCATGAAATGATCGAAGACAGAATTTATGCGGCGAAATCCATCCTGGTGGTCGGCGCGCACGCCTTCGATGCCGAGGTGATGGCCGGGCCGCTGGCGGCCGCTGCCGTCAAGCGCGGCGCCACGGTGACCTTCCTGCATCTGACCATGGGTGAGCAGGGCCATCCGTACCTGGTTCCCGCGCATTATTGCGTGCAGAAGGAAGAGGAAGCGGGCAGCGCGGCGGAGCGGCTCGGCGTCACCATGCGTGGCTTTGGCCTGCGCGACGGCTTCCTGCCCACAGACGATCAGACGGCGCTCGAAGTGGGCGACATCATTCGCGAGCTGAAACCCGAGATCGTCATCACCCATTGGCATGGCAGCTGGCACAAGGACCATCGCGCCGCCGCGCATTTGACGAAGACCGGTATCTTCTTCGCCGGACTGCCGACCGTTGCCAGCGACCATCCGGCGCACACGCCGCAACTGCTGCTGTTCGGCGAGAACTGGGAGGACGATGACGGCTTCCGGCCCGAGCATCTCGTCGATGTCAGCGACGGGTTCGAGGCCTGGCGCGACGCGGTCATGGAGTATGAGCTGGCGCGCGGCCTGAGCAGCTTCCCCTATGTCGACTATTACAGTTCGCTCTACCGGCTGCGCGGCTGCCTGCGCGGCACGCGCCATGCGCAGGCCTTCGCGGCGGCGTCGCATTCGTGGAATGCCGGCAGCGGTCTGTTCTCGCTCCCCTTCGGCAAAGGGTCGGGTCGATGACGCGGGTACTCGCCATCGATCTCGGCGCCACCAATCTGCGCGCTGCCGTATCTACGGGCGATGTCGGTGCGTTGGAGGCGCTGGGCAGCGAGCCGGCGCCGGCAACCCTAGATGCCTTCATTGCGCGCATCGACGCGCTGTGCACTGAGGCCGGGTCGGTCTCAGCGCTTGGCATCGCGGTGCCGGGTCTGGTCGAGGGCTCAATCTGCCGCTGGATCCCCAACTTGCCGTTCCTCGACGGCGTCGATATCCAGCCGCTGTTTCCCAAAGTGCGCGTAGCGCTCGGCAATGACGCACAGATCGCGCTGCTGGGAGAGGCTGTCGAAGGCAGTGCGAAAAACATGCCGGATGCGATCCTGCTCGCCATCGGCACCGGCATCGGTTCGGCGGTGCTGGCCAATGGCCGCATCGTTGCCGGCGCGCATGGCGGCGCCTGCTCGTTCGGCTGGGCCTGCGCCGACGTGAGGGATCATGGTGAAGAGCGCAGCGGCTGGCTGGAGCGCGTTGCGTCGGGCCGGGCGCTCGATGCCATTGCCGGCCAGATCGGCCTTGCCGACGGCCGCCAACTGATCGCCGCTGCCCAGGCCGGCGAGCTGGCTGCACTCACCTTGCTTGAACTGCCGGCGCGACAGCTCGGCACCGCGCTGGCAGGCGCTGTCGCGCTGCTCGATCCGCAAGCGGTGTTGATTTCGGGTGGTTTGGCGGAGGCGCTGGATGTGATCCGGCCGCCGCTGCTTGCGGCGCTGCGACGTCAACTGCCGCCACATCTGCGCGGCATCGACGTCAAGGCTGGAAAGTTCGGTCCCCGCGCCGGTCTGGTCGGCGCGGCGCGGGCCGGCGCCGTTGGGCAAGGGTGGAGGCAGGTGCGATGAGCGAAGCAAGCTTTCAGCAACCGGACCGCAGACGGCCGGAGCCGCTCTGGTACCAGGTCGAAGAGGCGATCCGAACCATCGTCAAGAGCGGCGAATGGGCAACGGGCGACCAGATCCCAGCGGAGGACAGGCTGTGCGCCCTGTTCGGCGTCAGCCGCATCACGCTGCGCCACGCCTTGCGCAATCTCGAGGAGGCAGGACTGCTCAGGCGCGAACATGGCCGCGGCACGTTCGTGCGCTCGACCACGCTGGTCGCCGGCACGCGCGAGCTGACCAGCTTTACCCAGGAGATGGGCAATATGGGCGTGGTCGCGGGCTCGCGCCTGCTCGACTGCAGCCTGACCACCGCCAATGCGGCGGCTGCCGGCGCGCTGGAGATCGAGGAGGGCGATCCGGTGGTGCGCATTCGCAGGCTGCGGCTCGGCAACAACGAGCCGATCGGCATCCAGACGGCGCAGCTGTCGGCCGTGCGCGTGCCGGGCTTCCTCGATGCCGGCCTGCTGCAGGGCTCGCTCTACGAGGCGCTGGAGCGCCATTACGGCATCGTGCCGGTGGCCGCGCGGGAGAACTACCGGGTCGGCGCGGTCGGCGCGGCGGACGCCGAACTGCTCGACCTCGCTGTCGGCAGCCCGGCCTTCGTCGTAGAACGCATCACCACCGACGAGCGCGGCCCGTTCGAATTCACCGTCTCGATCATGCGCGGCGACCGCTACGAAATCCGCTCGACGCTGCGCGCCGGACGCGTGCCGCTGAACCCGAGAAGCTGATCCATTCCAGACCGACACATCAAACAGGAGTACCCACGTGTCCGATCTCTACATCCACCGTCTCGCCGCCCTCATCGACCAGGCTGCGAAAGCCAATGAAGAGGCCTTTGGTCAGGCTGCCAGCCGCTTTGCCGACTCGCTCGAGGGCGGCGGGCTGGTGCATCTCTATGGCTCCGGCCATTCGGTGCTGCCGGTGCAGGAAGTGTTTCCGCGCTATGGCAGCTATGTCGGCTTCAACCCCCTGACCGACCCGCGCGTGATGTGGCACAATGTGCTCGGCGCCGGCGGCGTGCGCGAGCTGTTGTGGCTGGAGCGGACGGAAAAATACGCCGAGAAATTCCTCGACCACCAGCCGCTCAACAAGGGTGATTCCATCATAATCTTCGGCCATAGCGGCCGCAACTCGTCGGGCATCGACACCGCGCTCTATGCCAGGAAGCGCGGCATCTTCGTCGTCGCGGTCACCAGCAAGAACAATCTGGACAAGCCGGCGACGCACTCCTCCGGCAAGCGGCTGGCGGATGCCGCCGACCTCGTCATCGACACCTGTTCGCCGATCGAGGACGCCATCGTGCCGGTCGAGGGCTGGAGCCGGCCGGTGTCGGGCTCATCGACGGTGCTTGCCATGATCCTGGCGCATGAGCTGATCGCGCGCACCGCCGAGCAGCTCGCCAAGCGCGGCATCGAACTGCCGGTCTTCGCCTCGCCGACCATCGCCGGCGTGACGCTGCACGACACCGACGTCATCTACGGCGTCTACCGCGAGCGCATGCTGGAAGCGCAGCAGAAGCACCTGCCGACCTTCCAGGCGACAATGCGCGGCGAGTGAAACACAGAGGCCCGGTACATCGCCGGGCCTCCGACGTCTCGTTCCACAATTCCTATCCGCTCAACGCCGCTTCGGGCGCCCGGCAGGCGATTTGTTGCCGCGGGCCCCGCTCTGAACCGGCGTGTTGCCCTGGTTTTCCTCCGACAGCTTGCGCCAGCGGGCAAGGCGCTCGGGGTCGAGCGTGCCGGCCTTCAAGGCAGCCTGCACTGCGCAGCCCGGTTCGTGGACATGGGTGCAGTCGCGGAACTTGCACAGTGGCGCAAGCTCGGTGATTTCGGCAAACAGCGTGTCGATGCCAGAGGCGACGTCGCTGACATGCAAAGTACGCATGCCCGGCGTGTCGATCACCCAGCCGCCGCCGGCAATGGCGTGCAGCGATCGCGCCGTGGTGGTGTGGCGTCCCTTGGCATCGTGTTCCCTGATGCCGGCGGTCTGTTGCGGCGATTGCTGCGCCGAGCCGGCCAGCGTGTTGACCAGCGTCGATTTGCCGACGCCGGAGGAGCCGACCAGCGCCACCGTCTGCCCCGCGCCGCACCAGGCGGCGAGTGCTGTTGCGGCATCGGCGACGCGCGGGTTCAGCATCACCACGGCCAGACCGCGCTGCAGGGCGGCAGCCTGGCTTTGGTATCTCTCGGCATCGTCAGCGGTGTCGGCCTTGGTCAGCAGGATCACCGGCGTCGTTCCGGCCTCGTTGGCCAGCGCCAGATAGCGCTCGAGCCGGGCGATGTTGAAATCGGCATTGCAGGACGTCACGATGAACAGCGTGTCGACATTGGCCGCGGCCAGCTGCGGGATCCTGCCGCCCTGGGTACGGCGCTCCAGCACCGTCTTGCGGGTCAGCCGGCGGAGCAGCAGATGTGTATGCTGCTCGACCAGCACCCAGTCGCCGACGGCGTAGTCGCCGGTGTTGGCATTGGCCGGCAGCGTCAGATCCACTGGCCCTGCCCGGGACAGGCCGGCCAGGCGGTCGCGGTGCACCGAGGCGATGCGCGTCGGCACGAGGTCTGCCTCATCGGCTTCAAGCTGGTCGCCGAAGAAATCCGTCCAGCCCAGGCTTGCGAGGGAGGCCGTCACGGCTTTGACCAGGGGGACGGCGTCACAGACATCGGAGAGTATCCTTGGCAAAATGGGCGCGGACCCTCGGGGCGGTTGTTCAAGCCGTGTATGGGCGGCATGGCGGCATTTGGCAAGCCGAACCGCGCCGATGGCCAAGCCGTTTCGCGCACCGCGTGGAACGCATCGAGGCGGTGGTTCGCTGAACGTCACCAGACACGGAATCCTATCGTGGCACCTATCCGCGTCGCGTGCGTCGAGGGTCGTTCAACATTGAGGAAAAGTCCTATGCGCTTACGCGTCGTTACTCTCAATGTCTGCAACACGGAAGGCGAACCGGAGCGCCTGGCGGCCATCAACCGGGAGCTGAGGCGGCTCGACCCCGATCTGTCGCTCTCCAGGACGTCGTCCAGACAGCCGATGTGAAATCCCTCGATACGCTGCCGATGGTCTTGATTTGCATGCCACGCATCAGGCCTCGTCGTCGACCTCGAAGTTGGCAGGGACGGCTGAGGATGGCAGGTCGAGAAGCCTGCCAAAAGGGGGAGGGGGATGGCCGGTACCGCAGGGGGCGGGGGGTTGGGATGGGGTTGCCTGAAGCACCGGCCAAAGCGGGACAAGTCCCACGCCCACAAGCTAGCAGAGCTTGGATCGGTTCATATGGTGTGATCGCGGAACTGGCGCAAAAGCGCTTTCACATCCCCGCGCAGGCGTCGGCAACGAGCCCGCAACCGGGGGTTTCCTGTCGGTTGGTGGGTTGCGCAAGCGTCGGTTGAAGGCGCTGCGGGAGGCTGTCGTTTTTAGTGCGGTTCGAGTGCTATGCGCTCAGCGACAGGTGCTCAAGGCAGGGCAATCGCGTGGCGCCACCACATGCGATTGTCCTGCTTACGCCACCGGCAGCGTTCGCCCCGCAATCAGATCCGCAGCCTTCTCCGCAATCATGACCACGGCGGCGTTGGTGTTCGACGACACGATGCTTGGCATGACCGAGCTGTCGCAGACACGCAGGCCTTGCAGCCCGCGCACGCGAAGCTCGGGGTCGACGACGCTGTCGGCATCGCCGCCCATCCGGCAGGTGCCGACTGGGTGATAGGCGCTGCGGCCATGTTCTCGGGCGAAGGCTTCGAGTGCTGAGCGCCCCTGCATCGCCTTGCCGGGCAGATGCTCGCGGCTGATGTATCTGGCGAAGGCTGGCTGCGACAGGATTTCGCGGCTGATCTCGATGCCGTCGATGGCGCGTTCGAGATCATAGCGCTCGGCGAACGGGTTGGGGTCGATGATGGGCGCATCGCGCAGGTCCGCGGACTTGAGCGTGACGCTGCCGCGCGAACGCGGGCGCACATGGTAGGAGTTCAGCGTGCAGCCATTGCCGCCGGGAACCGAGCCGATGCCTTCCTCGACGCCGGCGCCGGGCAGGAAATGGAACTGGATGTCCGGCGTCTTCTCCGCGCGGTCGCCCCACCAGAAGCCGCCGGCCTCGACGATGTTGGAGGCCACCGGCCCCTTGCCGAACAGCGCATATTCAAGACCGGCAACCGCCTGCCAGCGCTTCTTCTTGTAACGGTCGATGCCATGCGGTCCGTTGAGCTCGGCGACGACATCGACGTCCATGTGATCGTGCAGATTCTGGCCGACGTTTTTGGAATCGTGGACCACCTCGATGCCGTGATGGCCGAGATGCACGGCCGGGCCGATGCCGGACAGCATCAGCAATTTCGGCGAGCCGATGGCGCCAGCGGCGACGATGACTTCGCGCTCGGCGCGGAGCAGTTCGGTGCGGCCATTGACGATGATCTCGACACCGATGGCGCGGCCGTTCTCGACCACGATGCGGCTGACGGAGGCGTCGGTGCGTAGCGTCAGATTCTTGCGGCCGAGCGCCGGCTTCAGATAGGCGACCGCCGTGCTCGAGCGTTTCCCCCGACGCGTCGTCGTCTGGTAGAAGCCGGCGCCCGCCTGCTCACCGGCATTGAAGTCGGCGCGGAAAGGAAGGCCCGCCTGCTGCGCCGCCTTGACGAAGATGCGGGTCAGCGGATGCGGCGCGCCGCTGGAGACGCCGAGCGGGCCGTCAGTGCCGTGCTGCGCATCGGCAAAAGTGTCGTTGCCCTCGGAGCGGACGAAGTAGGGCAGCACGTCGGCATAGCTCCAGCCGGCACAGCCATTCTCAGTCGCCCAGCCGTCATAATCCTCAGGGCAGCCGCGGGTGAACACCTGGGCGTTGATCGAGGAGCCGCCGCCCAGCACGCGGGCCTGCGGATAGACCATGGTGCGGCCATCGATCTCCTTGCCGGGCGCGGTGTCATAACCCCAGATCAGCGGCCCCGACGTCATCTTGAAGAAGCCGACCGGCAAATGGATGTAGCGGTCGGTGTCGGGCGGACCGGCCTCGAGCAGCACGACGGACACGTCCGGGTCCTCGCTCAGCCGGGCGGCCAGAATGCAGCCAGCCGAACCGCCGCCGACAATGATGTAATCCGTCATTTCCACTCCCGGGTTCTCTTTGTTGGAGCATGATCTCCGGACAAAACGGTTTCCCGATTTGTCCGAGAAAACCGGTTCCCACTTCTAGGGATCATGCTCCGGCGGGCGATGAAAATCACCGCCCCTTCCTCTTGCGCGCGACGATCTCAAGTCGCTTGTGCCACGTCAAGAGAAAGGGTATGGTTATCGTGTTGAAGGGTTGTCGTACAAGTGGAGGAGCTTGACGACCCTCACCAGGAGGTCCCGGCCGCGCTCCCCGCGCAAGATGCCGGGCGGAACAGAATTCAATCGGGAGGATTCGAGGTATGAACGACACGAAGAATTTTGCGGTCAACCGGCGCACGCTGATGATGGGCGCCACCGCCGGCGTGGCGGCACTCGCCATGCCGAGCGTGTTGCGCGCGCAGGACAAGCCGACACTGGTGACGTCGATCCGCTCGCTGTCCAACCCCTATCACGCGGTGTGGAAGACCGGCGCCGAAGCGTATGCCAAATGGGCCGGGCTGGAGCACGTCACGCTGGTTTCGGAAGGCAACAGCGAGAAGGGCATTGCCGACATCAAGGCGATGCTGGCCAAGACCGGCGGCAACATGGTGCTGAATTCCGATCCCAACGACACGCCCGATGCGCGCCCGATCGTCGAGGCCTGCGCCAAGGCCGGCGCCTATGTGGTGACGCAGTGGAACAAGCCTGGGGATCTGCACCCGAAGGATTTCAACCCGAACTATGTCTCGCATATCGAGTTCGACGGCATCGACAGCGGCAAGACCATCGCCGAGATCCTGTTCAAGACCATTGGCGGCAAGGGCGGCATCGTCGCGCTCGGCGGCCTGATCTCGACCACGGCGGCGATCGAACGCAAGAAGGGCCTCGATGCGGCGCTCGCCGCCAACCCGGACATCAAGCTGCTCGATTTCCAGGTCGCCAACTGGAAGTCGACCGAAGCCTTCGACCTGATGGGCAATCTGCTCACCCGCTTCGGCGACGACATCAAGGGCATCTGGGCGGCCAATGACGATATGGGCTCGGGCGCTCTGGAAGCGCTGCGCGCCGAAAACCTCGCCGGCAAGGTGCCGATCGTCGGCGTCGACGGCATCAAGACGGCGGTCGATGCGGTGCGCACCGGCGAATTCGCCTGCACGGTCACTTCGGATCCGTTCTGGCAGGGCGGCATGGGTCTCGCCATCGGCTACAACGCCAAGATCGGCAAGTTCGACCCGACCAAGGAGCCGCCGGAGCACCGTGAGTTCTACGGCAAGGCGGTGCTGATCTCGCACGACAATGTCGAGGAGTATTACAAGACCAATGTCGATGCGAAGCCCGAGATCGACTGGAACGATCTGTGGGCCCGGGTCACCGGAGCAATCCGTACCTGATCCATCGGAGTGGGCTGCACCTCCCTGGCGGCCCGCTTCCTCCCGCAGCCGTCGCGATCCCCTTGTCGCGACGGCTGTCACCAGCAGACGGGAAGCGGTTTCTTGACAATCCATACAGAACCCCTGAAGTCCGTTTCGGACATCGAGCGGACGACGCCTATGACACCGTTCCCCGGCCGGATCGCGACATTCCTGGGCGGCAGGCGCTGGCGCAGCCTGGCGCCGCTGGCGGTGCTGATTGTACTCTGCGTACTCATCGCCATTGCCAACCCCAATTTCATCGAGCTGCGCAATCTGGTGCGGCTTGCGAATTCCGCCGCCGTGCCGCTGACGCTGGCGATGGGGCTGACCTTCATCATCCTGATGGGCAGCATCGACCTCGCAGTCGAAGGCACGCTTTCGGTGGCGGCGATGGTGCTTGTGCTGCTCGCCGCCAATGACGGCAACGGCAACGACTATGGCTGGTGGGCGGTGCTCGCTGCCATCGCCGCCGGCACCGCCATGGGCTTCGTCAGCGGTCTCGTCCAGGCCATGCTGCGCATCCCGTCCTTCATGGGCACGCTCGGCATGTGGTTCATCGGCCTCGGCCTGTCGGTCTATATGCTGGGCGGCACGGCGATCAAGCTGAACGACGCCTCGATCCGCGACCTGGCCTTGCACCGTTTCCTCGGCCTGCCGGTGGCGGTCTGGGTTGCGTTCGGCGCCTTCCTGCTCGCCACTGTCATCCAGTATCACACCAAGCTCGGCCGCCACATATTGGCGATCGGCGGTGATGAGGATGTCGCCAAGCTCTCCGGCGTCAATGTCGTGCGCGTGCGCATCACCGCTTTTGCGCTGGCAGGGTTCTTCTTCGGCATTGCCGGTGTGCTTGCCGCCGCACAGCTCGGCCAGTCGCATGCCGTCATCGGCGACGGCAGGCTGTTTGCAGCGGTCACGGCAGTGGTCGTCGGCGGCACCGCTTTGACCGGCGGCGAGGGCGGTGTGGTCAACACGCTGATCGGTGTGCTGATCGTCACCGTGCTTGCCAATGGCATGATCCTGCTCGGCATCTCGCCCTACATCCAGCAGACGGTGCAGGGTCTGATGATCATCGCCGCGGTGGCGCTGTCGCTCGACCGTGTCCGCCTGAAAATCGTCAAGTGAACGCCATGCTGCAGGCGTCCAACATCATCAAGAATTTCCCCGGCGTCCAGGCGCTACGCGACGTCTCTATCGAAGTGCGGCCCAACGAGGTGGTCGGGCTGATCGGCGAGAACGGCGCCGGCAAGTCGACGCTGATGCGGGTGCTGGCCGGCGGCTACCGGCCGGATGGCGGCTCGCTCACGCTGGATGGCGAACAGCTGCGCATGCGCAACGCCCGTGATGCGGCCAGGCATGGCATCGGCATGGTGTTCCAGGAGCAGTCGCTGGTGCTGAACCTGACGGTTGCCGAAAACATCTATCTCGGCGAAGAGGACCGCTTCACCCGCTTCGGCCTCGTCAATTGGCGCGCCATGAACGCGGCGGCGCGGCGGCAACTGGCCAAGATCGGCATCGACATCGACGTCACCGCGCGCACCTCCGAACTCACCTTCGCCGCACGCCAGATGGTCGAGCTCGCCAAGGCGCTGACCTTGGAGGAAGTGGTCGAGCGGCAGTTGCTCATCCTGCTCGACGAGCCGACCTCGGTGCTCAACGCCGCTGATATCGAGGTGCTGTTCGCGCGGGTGCGCTCGCTCAAATCCCGCGCCAGCTTCGTCTTCGTCTCGCACCGCCTCGACGAGGTGCTCAATATCTCCGACCGCGTCTACACGATGAAGGATGGCGCCGTCGTTGCCGAACATCGTGCAGCCGAAGTCACCGCGCCTGAGCTGCACGAGATCATGGTCGGGCGCGGCCTGCAGGCCGAATATTACCGTGAGGCCCGCCAGCTGGCGCCGCGCGATACCGTGATGGTCGAGGCCAAGGGGCTTGGCGCCAACGGTTTCTATCACGGCGTCGATCTCTCGATCAGAGCGGGCGAGATCGTCGGCATTGCCGGCGTCGTCGGCTCCGGCCGGGAGGAGGTGACGCGCACCGTTGGCGGCTTCGTCCAGCATGATGCGGGCGAGATGAAAATCGCCGGCGATGTCGTGCGCTTCTCCTCGCCGGAACCGGCGGTGCGCAAGGGCATCGGCTATGTCCCGCGCGAGCGCCGGCTCGAAGGGCTGGTGATGTTCCTGTCGATCGCGGAGAACATTTCGCTGGCCGATCTCTCCAGCGTCATGCGCCATGGCGCCATCGATTATGGCAAGGAGCGCCGGCTTGCCGCCGACTGGATCAAGCGGCTGCGCATCAAGGCGCCCGGCCCCGATGCCGCCTGCCGCAAGCTCAGCGGCGGCAACCAGCAGAAGGTGGTGCTGGCGCGCTGGATGACGGCGGGCTCGCGCATCCTGGTGCTCGACCATCCCACACGCGGGCTCGATGTCGGCGCCAAGGAAGAGGTCTACGAATTGGTGCGCGACCTCTCCGCGCAAGGCGTGGCGATCCTTTTGATTTCCGACACGCTGGAGGAAACGATCGGCCTGTCGCACCAGGTGCTGGTGATGCGCGACGGCGCAATCACCGCGCGCTTCGATGCCAGTCCGGGCAACAAGCCGAACCAGGTCGATCTTCTCAGGGCAATGGTGTGAGCCGATGAATGAAGCGTTCTCCATCAGGCGGGTTTTCGAAGGCAAGTGGACGCAAGGCGCCATTCCGCTGGTGCTGCTTGTCGGCCTGCTTTTGATCATCGAGATCGCCGCGCCCGGCTTCCTGACCGGCGAGACCGTGGCGCTTTTGTTTGCCAACACCGCCGTACTGTTCATCCTGGCGACCGGCGTCACCTTCGCCATCCTGCTTGGCGGCATCGATTTGTCGATCCAGGCGGTGGCATCGCTGGCCAGCGTCATCCTGGCGCAATTGCTGCCTTCGCTCGGCCTTGCCGCCTTTCCGGTGGCGATCCTGTCGGGGCTCGCCTTCGGCGTGTTGAGCGGCGTCGTTCACGTCAAGCTACGCGTGCCGTCCTTCGTCGCGACGCTCGCCACCGGCGGCGTCGTCACCGGCTTGGCGCTCTGGGTCTCCAATGGCCGCGCCATCACGATCGAGGAGGATGGTCGCGAAAACACCGCCTGGATCAACGCCACTGTCGCTGGCATTCCCGTGGTGGTGCTGATTTCGGCGGTGATCGGCATCGCCGCCTTTCTGGCGCTGCGCTACACGCGCTTCGGCCGCCAGGCGATCGCGGTCGGCGCCGGCGCGGCCGCGGCGGGGGGCCCCGGGGGCGATGTGGGCCGCCCCAAACCAGGGTCGGGG
>NZ_JAMYPB010000067.1:0-24789 GCF_040320135.1 Mesorhizobium sp. M0772
GCACTGTCGACATCGTCTTTGCCAACAGCCACGAGATCAAGTCGCTCTACCAGACAAAATCCTTCGACGAGGCGCTGGCTCAGATCCGAAAGGACTGCAAGATTGCCGCCGTCACCCGGTCCGAAAAAGGCTCGGTGATCGTGCGTGGCGAGGAGACCGTCACCATCCAGGCGACGACGATCCGCGAGCTGGTCGACACCACCGGCGCCGGCGACCTCTACGCCGCCGGTTTCCTCTACGGCTACACCTCGGGGCGCAGCCTCAAGGATTGCGGCGACCTTGGCTCGCTGGCGGCCGGCCTGGTGATCCAGCAGATCGGCCCAAGGCCAAGGCAGAATTTGCGCCGCGAGGCGGAACGGGCTGGGTTGCTGTAGATGCGCGGGCAACTAACCAGCCGCCCTACTGACGCGATCATCGCAGTGGCGGAACTGTGTCAAAGCTCGCTGGGATCTTCTGCATTCCAACGACGTTGTCACGCGCTTGAAGTCTCGTCCGAGATCCTTCATGGGCGACCTGCGAGGGATGTCGCAGCCCGACAGGAATCCATTAGTTGGACAATGCTGGCAGCGCAGCAGCGCCGCCAAGGGCGACTGGCTATTTCACCAATGTTAGACAAACGTAAAAGCGCGATCGCATAACGACATAAACATTTCGTTATGCGTCATTGACAAGAGAGCGGATTGTTGTGATTGTCTGCGTGTCGTGGTTCTTCGCGTGCGGCGCTGCCGCAGCGAAGCTAAGAGGGAAGCCGGTGCGATGCCGGCGCTGCCCCCGCAACTGTTAGCGGCGAGTCAACCCACTCATGTCACTGAGGCGAATACCCTCGGGAAGATGGGTAGAGGCTATGACCCCGCGAGCCAGGAGACCTGCCACGACGAATTACGTCCACGGGCGGGGTGTCTCGGTGGCCGCTGCAACCGGCGTGCCGGCCTGCTAGCGCCTTCCTTGTCACCGACGCCCCCAACCATCGGGGTATGACATGACTGTCTCTCAGCAAATTCCTGTAGCAACGCTCGGCGTGCCGCGCTTCGGTCGTCGGCGAGAACTGAAATTCGCCCTTGAAAGCTACTGGTCCGGAAAATCGTCCGCTGGCGACCTTCTTGGGACGTCGAAGGCACTCCGTGCCGCTAGCTGGGAGGAGCAGCGCGATCGCGGCGTGTCAAAAATCCCCTCGAACGACTTCTCGCTTTACGACCATGTGCTCGACACCGCAGCCACGGTCGGCGCCATTCCATCCCGGTACGGTTGGAATAGCGGCGAGGTCCCACTTGACATCTACTTCGCAATGGCGCGCGGCAACCAGGGTCAGACGGAGGATTGTGGACACGCTGGTCACCAGGAGGCGGCTCATGGACCTGGTGTAGCCGCGATGGAAATGACCAAGTGGTTTGACACCAACTACCACTACATTGTGCCGGAGCTCCATGATGATCAGACGTTCGCCCTCTCGTCAACGAAGCCGGTCGATTACTTCCTCGAGGCTAAAGCTCTCGGCATTCACACACGCCCAGTCATCCTTGGACCCATCACCTTCCTCAAGCTGGCGAAATCGCCTGCCGAAGGGTTCGGTCCCATCGCGCTCCTACCGCAGCTGCTGCCCGTTTACGAGCAGCTCCTGCAGAGGCTGAAGCTGTCGGGAGCCGACTGGGTCCAGATCGATGAGCCAGCGCTTGTCCTCGATCTGAACCCGAACGAACGAGCTGCGTTCGAATTCGCCTATGGCCAGCTGTCGAAAGCCGCGCCCGAGCTGAAGATCATGCTGGCTACGTATTTCGGGTCGCTGGGAGACAATCTCGAAACCGCGGTTTCTCTGCCCCTGGCCGGCCTGCATATTGATCTCGTGCGCGCTCCCGAGCAGCTGGAAACGGTGGGTCGGCTCGCTCCGAAGGATCTGGTGCTCTCGCTCGGCTTGATCGATGGCCGCAACGTCTGGCGTGCGAACCTGCCCGCCATTCTCGACCGCATCAAACCGATCGTCGCCGGCTGGCCCTTGGACCGCGTCGAAATCGCGCCTTCTTGCTCGATGCTGCATGTGCCGATTGACCTGCGCATGGAGACGGAACTCGAGGCCGACCTCAGGTCGTGGCTCGCCTTCGCGGCCCAGAAGACCGACGAGCTGGTCTTGCTGGCCCGGTCCCTGTCCCAAGGCAGGGATGCGGTGGCAGGCGCGTTGAAAGCGACTGCCGAGGCTGCCGCCACTCGCTTGACGTCCACGAAGATCCATGATCCGCTTGTTGAGGGGCGGATCGCCAGCATTGACCATAGCATGAAACGACGGGAGAGCGCTTTTGGCGAGCGCTCCAGAGTCCAGGCCGGCACGCTCGGGCTGCCGCCGTTCCCGACGACGACAATCGGGTCCTTCCCGCAGACGCCGCAGGTACGCCGCGCGCGGTCCGCTCATGCGAAGGGCCAGCTCAGTTATGTCGACTACGAGATTTTCCTGAAGAAGGAGATCGAGTCAGCAATTCGTTGGCAGGAAGAGATCGGGCTGGACGTGCTGGTGCACGGTGAGTTCGAACGAAACGATATGGTACAGCATTTCGGCGAGCAGCTGTCCGGCTTCGCCTTCACTCAGCATGCCTGGGTGCAAAGCTATGGGTCGCGCTACGTGCGTCCCCCCATCATCTTCGGGGACGTATCGAGGCGCAATCCGATGACGGTGCGCTGGTGGCAATTCGCCCAGTCGCTTACGGAAAAGCCCGTGAAGGGAATGCTCACAGGCCCAGTCACCATTCTCAACTGGTCCTTTGTTCGCGACGACGTACCCCGCTCCGAAGCCTGCCGCCAGATCGCGCTCGCCATCCGCGACGAAGTGACGGATCTCGAAAGGTCCGGCGCAAGGATGATCCAGATCGATGAGGCCGCGTTTCGCGAAGGATTGCCACTGCGCCAATCTGACTGGAAAGCCTATCTCGACTGGGCTGTCGAATGCTTCCGGATCGCTTCAACCGGTGTAAAGGACGCGACTCAAATCCATACCCACATGTGTTATTCGGAGTTCAACGAGATCATCGACGCGATCGCTGGAATGGATGCGGATGTCATTTCGATTGAGACGTCGCGCTCGAAGATGGAACTGCTGGACGCCTTCACGAGCTCCAAATATCCGAACGAGATCGGTCCCGGCGTCTATGACATTCACTCACCACGTGTGCCGGAGGTCTGCGAGATTTCGGACCTAATCATGCTTGCCCGCGAGCGACTGTCCGACGGCCAACTGTGGGTAAACCCGGACTGTGGCCTCAAAACACGCAAATGGGAGGAGGTCCGCCCTGCCCTCATGAACATGGTCGCTGCAGCGCGCGCGCTCCGGGAGAAAGTGGCCTGAGGCTTCTCCTTCCTCACCGTGTGGTGAGCTACCGGCTGGCTCCTGTCGGCCGTGAACATGCCAAACCGGCACACTCTTGGAAATGAGCCACTCGGCGCAAATGTGCAATTTCCCTACGGCACGTGTCTTAATCCCGCAGAAATATAAATGTGGCACTACGCTATAATATCGGTTCCTTGGGGACATACAGGCCCCGCGCCTCGAACAAATCGGACACGCGTCGTTTCTCAAAGTAGACTGCTTGGCGCGTTCGCTCAGGCAGCGACAATATATGGTGCTGCGTCTGTCCGCCCCCAGTTGATCGCGCAGACTACGGGCGAGGTGGCAGGGTTCGGGTATCGCTAGCGTCCCGCCAATTCGGAGATGGACGTCGCAATTCGTGCCGCCAAGTAAAAATCGCCAATCATTTTCGATTGCGAGTCCGCAGCCAGTTGGCCCTTATTTTCCTGAGATCTGCGTTACAGGCCGGGGCGTTGTCGCCGTTTCTGAGGGTAAGATGGGATAGGCGACGTCAGGTGCCTCTCCGGTCAGCGAGTTGAGGAAGGCAACAAGCAGGTCAACTTCTTCGTCCGCCAGTACTACGCCGAGCTGGGTGGTCCCCATAATGGCGACGGCCTGTTTCAGATCCCAAACCTTGCCCGAATGAAAGTATGGCGCGGTGAGTGCAACGTTGCGCAGCGGCGCCACGCGGAAGACATAGGAATCGTCGGCTGCATTGGTGACCTCAAATCGGCCCTTGTCTTTGTCCGGCAGGACTTCGGCGCTGGGCCGTTCCACGAGGCCGAACGGGTAATAGGCTTGCCCACCAACGTTGATGCCGGCATGGCAGGACGAGCAGCCTTTGTCCATGAAAAGCACCAGGCCCTGTTTCTGTTCGGAAGTCATGGCAACCTCATCACCATTCAGGAAGCTGTCGAACGGGGCAGGTGTGACCAGTGTCGCCTCGAAGGCTTCGATCGCCTTGGCGAAGTTGTCGAAGGTGACCCGATCGGCTTCAGCCGGAAAGGCTGCATCGAACCACTCGACATATTGCGGCATGGACTTGAGAGTGGCGATGAGTTGGCCCGGTGTATTGGCCATTTCGATCCCGGCTTGGACCGGTCCCTTCGCCTGAGCCTTCAGGTCTTCGGCACGACCATCCCAGAACTGGGCGATGTTGAAGACAGCGTTCAGTACAGTCGGCGCGTTGCGCTGTCCCTTCTGCCAACCATGGCCAATCGAGGTTTCGTGATTGTCGTCGCCGCCGGTGGCCAGGTTGTGGCATGAATTGCACGACAAGACGCCTGACGCCGAGACGCGTGGATCGAAGAACAGTGCCTTGCCGAGAGCGATCTTTTCCGGGGTGATCGGGTTGTTGGCGACTGTCGGCGTGGTGGATGGCAAAGCCGTGAAGGTGGCCAATGCCGTATCTCTGAGGTCGGTGGGGATCGAATCCGCGGCAAAGGCGGTGGGTGCCAGCAAGGTGACAGCCATCGTACTGAATAGGATTTTCATAATTGGTCTTCCTGCGTCGTCCACGCAGCCATTATGCGATCTGCGGCTCATGAACGCCCTGAGCTAGATCAGCTTGAGGGAGAGGACGGGGTCTCACACCTGTTTTCGCAGCTGAGCTGGGACCCTCTTGGAAGTGATCGCTCTTCTCGATTGGACTTCAGGGGAGGAGGAGTATCCCTGGTTGGCAACCGGTTTTATGCATCAAAGCACGCCCTGAGGGCGGCTTCGTAGATTCGGTCACTGCGATCTTCCAGCCAAGGTTGAGAAAGTCGACAGCATCCGCAAGACTGGCAATCTCTTGCACGATGTGCGCTGCACGCCTCGCGAAAAGTGAGCTTCTGAAACGTCAGGGTTCATTCGTTCCTCCTGACCTGCTGATTGCGTGAATCGGCCTTGTCGACACCCGCCGACTGCACATTGTGATGTCACCAGCGATGGCGGTTTCAATACCTAAGCAGCGACGGTCTATGCGACAGTATGGAGGTCGTAGCGGAATAGCCGTTCTGCCTTCATCGATCGTCACACCGGCATATAGCTCCGCTTCTACGAACATCCCATCACGCGAGGATGGCGCGGCGCTTGAGCAGGTCCACCCGCTGCAACTGCCTCACACCTTGATCCACAGATCCTAGGCGCCGACCACGTTGTCGTCATCATTTGACGGGCGCGGGGCATTGGCTCATAAGCGAGCCACCGCAAACTGTGCGGTTGCCAGTGCGTAATGAAGTGAATTGGAATGATCTTCGGTTTGGGAAACACGCACGTCCGACGCAGCTTGCGTTGACAGAGGCGGTTTTAGGCGCAATAGCACCTCCGCTGGCCTATTTTGTGGAGTTCAATTGTGGTTCGGCCAAAGGCGCGGGGCGCCGGACCGGCCCCTTGTAAACGTAATCAAAGAGAGAGAGACCCTGCATGGAAGAAATCTTACCGCGCATCGCCACTGGTGCCGGCATCGGCCCGGCTGTCGCAGAGAAGGCCGTTGGGTTAATGCTGGGTTTCCTGCGGAGCCACGCGGCCGACGGTCCCGGCGCGCGCATGATCGAGGCCATTCCGGGAGCTTCGGAATTAGTAGCGAAGTATCATGGCGACGACCCAGAGGGTGGCGGCCTTATGGGGCTCGGGCAGCAATTGATGGGTGAGGGTCTCAGCATGGCAAAGATCGCCGCCCTCGCCAACGAGACGATCGCCTGCGCCAAGGAACATGCCGGCGACGAACTCGTGGACGAGGTCCTCAATTCCGTTCCTGGCCTTCCCCAGTTCGTCTGATCAGCGGCAGCCGGGGGCGCATGACCTTGTGCGCCCGTGCCGGCCCGTCTGCAGCAGGCATTCTCCGCCGAGCGCTCCGCACCGATCTCGCCAGACCACCAACCGCCGGGCACGCGAAGCGAGCGTTGGATTAATTCATTCGTCTGTTGCAAAATCAACTTCAGGCGATTCGATGTGTATAATTTCTGGCGGTAAGGGTTTATCCTGAACGCTTTCGATGAAGCCCGCGAGATAAGCAAACGTATTGTATTTCTCGAGAACTAGCCGCTTCGCCTCTCTTATTGCGCCGCGACGTTCCTTCCAGAGGTCTGAGTTGATGATTTCTTGAATTTTTTGGGTTACGTTCTTGTCCTCTGGGTCAATCAGAACCATAGAGTCCGAAGGGAAGAACCTCGTGATTGCTGGGCTGCCGTAATAGATCGGCATTGTTTCAGCAACGAAGCAGTCCATAAGCTTCTCTGTAAAATAGTAGTCAGCACGAGTATTCTCGAACGCTATACTGTAACGGTAAGGTGCGAGTGCGTTCCATTTATCTCCAATCAGCCGAAAACCTCGGCCGAACAGGTCAAAATCGAGCTCCTTTCTCAGCCGTTCCAGAAACGCCAGCCGATATCGATGTCCTTTTAGCAGGGCGATGTTACTGGTAATCCATGAGAGCCGAAGCGGCTTATCCATGACTTCGCTGACCAGAAGTTGGTCATATGTCTTGTTTACAGACCAAGACCGAGTGATAGGTGGAGACAAAACGAATCGGCGCGCTGCATTCTGCCGAGCAGCCAGCTCTTCGTCAGACGTCAGGACGATAGTATTCTTCCCCTGCCCTTCATGAAATGCACGATGAGCTTTCGTCGGCGGTTCGCCGATTGCAAAGATTGTCCTGTTTGGGCTCGCCTCGATATCAACAGGGAGCCCAAAAAGAGAAGCAGAGTTAAAGACAATATGCCAATCGGGCACGAAGGATGTAGTGCGTACAAAAGCGACGTTGTTCCAGATTCCACTGCCCTTTGGAGTGAGATGGTGGATTGCATCATCCAAAACGCCCCAAGAATCTAGACATGTAGCAACAATGGGCGCCGGGCGTTCCGTCAACAATTTGGCCGACAAAGCAGTTCCACTCCCTTCAGTCGTGAAGGTACTCAATCGCCATTCAGGATTGCGGTAACATCGGGCAGCATAAACCTTCCGGGACCTGCTGTCGAGGCAATTGTCGCTTTGCACTTGACCAGGTTCTTCCTCGCTTCGTGTGGTGATCAGGCCGGCTGAGTGGCAGCATGCGTGCCTAAGGAGTTCGCAGCCGGCGCTGGCTAATGGTACGTTTGATCGTCTTCAGGCGGTTGATCAGCCCTTCCGCCTCGGCCGCTCTCCACGGCAGTTCAATGGCATCGCGAACGGAGTCAACGTCACGGCGTAGGACCAGACCGAAACGCGTGTTGGCGATGAGCCGGGTGACGCCAAGTCGATCGAAGTGCCGAGCTTGCCCAACTCACAGGCCCCGCAAAATGCCGCGGAAGGGCATGGCAAGCCTGCGCATAGTGGCAAACTCATGTCATCCCTGCTTCAGGACGTCGACCTTTCTGGCCTGGTTGATCGTCAGCACATCCGGAGGCTTCATGCAGAGGGCCTCGGCGACTACCGGCGAGATCACACGGCCGGTCGCGGCATTCTGTATGAGGACGCGTCGCTGGCTGGTTGATGCGTATGATTGATGCAGGCGGCTCACTGTCCTTGCCCGGCCTCTCGGCGCGGCGCCAACTTGCGAGAAGCCGCTCCAGATTCGAGAAGCTGCCGGTCGCCGCGCTGTTTGATATCGTGGAACAGGTGTCATCCGCAGCCATTGCCGCCTCTCCAGGACCGGCTAAGAAACGCCTCGAAATACATTGATGTCCTAGGTTTATCAGCGGCGGTTCCCAGCCCCTTTGCAAGAGCGGCTCACCGGCGATGAACTTACATCACTTTGGCCATTGCCAATGAACGTTTGTTCCATCGTCCCTGACGCCCACCATCAACCGACCACTATCGCTCGATTTCACAGTCCAAAGAAGCAAAGCGAGACAAAAACAGCGCGCTTAGCCTCGAGGCTACTAGCGACTTCGGCGCTAAGTTAGAGCGGCACGCGCCACGCACCTCGGCAGGGTCGCCAACAACGAGTGGCTCAGCGGTCACGCCGCGAAATATGGCGCATCGATGTCGCTTCTGGACGAGCATTGGCAATAACGCAGTCAGAGACATTGTTGCTTTCAGCGGCAACCGGCCCTATGAAGCGACGCTTCGCTGACTATGTTTCACCGCTTGGAGAGTTTCATGACAGAAGAAGCCGGAAAAAACGTCGACACCCTCATTGAGCTTGCCGCCGATGTCGTGTCGGCCTACGTGTCCAACAATCCGATCCCGGTGGGGGATCTCCCTGCCCTCATCGGCCAAGTGCATGCGGCTCTGAGAGCGACGGCCGGAGGTATCTCTGCACAAGAGCCGGTTGCCCTTACGCCTGCAGTCCCGATCAGGAAGTCGGTGACACCGGACTACATCATCTCCCTTGAAGACGGGAAGAAATTCAAATCTTTAAAGCGCCATCTGTCGACCCACTATGGGCTGACGCCGGGTGAATATCGGGCCAAATGGGGCCTGCCGGTGGATTATCCCATGGTGGCGCCGAACTACGCCGCGAAGCGTTCGTCACTGGCGAAAACGATGGGGCTCGGCCGCAAACCGAAAGCGCCGAAAGAGCCGGAAGCGCCGGTGCCGACGAAGCGAACTCGCAAGAAGGTCGCGGCTTGATTGCGGCAATTGAAATTCCTTCTGCAGCGTTGCAGCCGTCGGCTTAATCTGGGCGTCGCATAAAAAAGGCGGGGCCAACCCCGCCTTCCTTTCCAACAACTTGTTTCATGAGGAATTCGCGACCCATGCAGCAATCTGCTGCCCTCACTTTTGCTCGTCCCTATCGAGCGGCAGTGAGCACTTCCGGGCCTACACGCCCACTCTTGCGACTTCGCAGGAGAAAATTTCAACCAGCTTTGCTCAGGCTGCCAGCTGAGGACTTGCCAGTGCGGCGGTCCTGCTCGATCTCATAGTTGATCTTCTGGCCGTCAGCGAGGGTCGAGAGGCCCGCGCGTTCGACAGCGGAAATGTGGACGAAAACATCCGGACCGCCATTGTCGGGCTGGATAAATCCAAACCCTTTGGTGCTGTTGAACCACTTTACCGTTCCAGTCGGCATATAATTATTCCTCTTTTACAATTGCAACGTGGGGCAGGCCATTGGGCCTGTCCGAGTCATAGCCGAGACTTGGGCGCAGCAAAAAGCGAAAAATTGTTAAGCCCCAATCAGCTGGCGCACTCCATTGTTGGCGTAGCCGCCAGCAAGCACTGTCCACACTACCGCTCAGAGGCCGGAAGCGCTCGATCTTCCAACGCTCCTCAGCGCCCAGGTCTATAGCTCGTGCTACGGCACGAGACGTAAGGCCGACTGCTGCTCGTGCCGTCAGGTAAAAGGCCGGGTAGTTCACGGAGCTGCCTTCGTGCATAACGGCTTGGAAGCGCTTTAAGGAGTTTCGAGTTGGACTGTTTCAAGAGGGTCGAGGGGTTGATCGATGCGACCAGCGTGGAAGCGATCGATAGCGCGCGCGTTTTGCTGGACCAGTTCAAGGGCAAGTCAGAAACAATCGCCCAAGCGATTGACGACTTCCTGCTTGATTTCATGACCTTGCTGTTTGTGGTAGAAGCCACCCCCGAGCAGTTCCACAATCCGGCGAGGCGGTTAGCGCGCATCAGGTTGAGCAAGGTAAGGCTGTTACTCACGCGATGCTCTTGACCTAAGCGACCACTCGCCAGGGTGCATTTGCAGCCGAGCGCACCAGGCGGTATTTTATGCACATGAAATCAATCGCGACCGCTAAATTCTGCTGTTTGGTTCCCATGGACGACGGCAAGCGCGGACAGCTTCCGTGCTGCTGTCCTGCAGCGGCAAATGTGCTGCATGCCCCCATCCAAGGCGAGCTCGACGTTTGTTTCTTACGTTGACCAAGGTCCCGCGAAAACACTCCCCTTTCCGCAGCAACTCATCACGGTTCAACCGCCTCGCGGCAGGCCATCACGCCAGAAGACAGCAACGGCATCGTTTTTCCCGCCCAGTCCTACGACCTCGTTTTCCAGCGCCTCGCGAATGTCGCCACCCGCCGTTTTTTTTCAGGTCCGTCTTCGCGCGCGAGCTGGGTCCGCGCCCACTTAGCTACGCTGCTCACGCCTCTACCCTTCAGCACCGCCCGGTCTGACTGTCGAGGACATCGGTCCGCTGGAGCGACAACATTTCAATTCTGACCGTCGGTGCAGCGGCCTTCGAAGCGCATCCCGTCCCCCTTCCCCAGCAGCGCGCCCAATCGTCTTCCAATGAAGAAGATATTCTCAGCCGTGCTCGCGTCGCCTTCAGCCCTGTTCGATGGCCCACAATGTCGGATGCACAACATGTCAGACTGACTTGTCCACATGCCTCGAATGTTTTCTGATCTGGCACGGTGCATGCGTGGTCGTCCGCAAGGCGTCGCGGATCAAGGAAAATCCCTCCAATGACCATCCCCCCAAGAACACCGCCGCCGGTCTCCTGGGCTCATCCCAAGATGAGGCTCGAGTGAGCCCTGGCCGCATGATTCATCTGGCTCGGCCTGCCCGCGATCCTCCCACGGGATCGAAGACGCAGCCCGTTCATGAAAATGAGGAACAAATCACTGCCTCGAAACTTGCCTTTCCAACCGGAGCCATCGATCACCCCCTGGCTGCGCAAGCCGTTCACTGCCACCGCCCTGGCCTAGCGACGACCGCTCCGGCTCTGGCCGCCACCGACGGCGGCAAGATTTCCTGCTCGATGATGGCATGGAACGGTCGACATGACCCCGCGCAAATCGTCACTCACATGATCTGGCACAAGGTCCGCAGCGCCGACGAGCCACCGGGCAAAACGGAACTTGCCCCTTCCCTCGAGCGTCTGATCTTCAGGGCGACGCCCAACCGCCCCGACAGCGAGTTCGACGGAGCCGTCTCAGTCAGCGGCTACAATACCGCCCTCATTGCCTATAAATCGCTTTGGGCGAGATGATGGGCTTCGAGGCCGATCGCATGTTCAACCTCATTCTCAACGACGATGATATCGAGACCGACGAAACGTGATCCTGGAGGAGCGCCGTTGGCGCAGAGAGACGGACCCTCAGGTCTGGTGGACGAGGAGGTCAACGCGACGTTGCGGCCGAATCAGCCCTACCGCATTCCGGTGAACGGCTGGACCAGGAGATGGAGAAGCTGAACGGCACCGATCGGTTCACGATGTGCAACGAATACCGCCGACCGAACAACGCCGTGCTGGTGGTGGCCGGCGACGCAGAGCCTGAGACGGTGAAGGCGCTGGCCGCGAAGACCTATGGCAAGGTTGCGCGCGGGCCGGACCTGCCACCGCGCAACCGACCGGTCGAGCCCGACTAGTAGAACCGCTAGGCGTCTTGTAGCGTATTCTCCCTCCCACTTGGGTACCGTGGTCTGCTAGCTGTATGGCCGAGGCCCTATAAGGAACCTTTACGTCCGGAATACACACCGCACCTGCTATGGACACCTGCCGCGTTGAGGAGGAATCGGATATTGCCCCTGTGCCTGCCGATGATCCGTCACCTGCGATCCCCTGACCTGTTTGGACCCATCGATCGCCTGCCGGCACTTGGCACGCGGATGGGCGAGCGGACATTTGAGGTTCTCAACCCGTCGACCGGCGAAGTGCTGGCAGAACTACCCGATATGGGTGTCGAGGAGACATGCGCTGCGATCGACAAGGCCTATGTCGCGCAGCCTGGATGGGCAGGGTTTACCGCACGTGAGCGCAGCGACGTTCTATGGCGATGGCATCAGTTGATCATCGACCACGCCGACGATCTCGCTGCAATTCTCACCGCGGAGATGGGCAAGCCGCTTGCGGAAGCCAAGTCGGAGATATCGCATGCTGCGGCGTATCTGCAATGGTACGCCGAGGAGGCAAATCGCGTCTATGGCGAGACGATCTCCGCACCATCGGCCGACCGCCGAATGCTGGTGATCAAGCAGCCCATCGGGGTCGTGGGCACGATAACACCATGGAATTTCCCGGTGTCGATGGTGGCGCGCAAAATCTCGCCAGCCTTGGCGGCGGGCTGCACGATCGTCCTCAAGCCCGCTGAACAGACGCCGCTGGTGGCTGGAGCAATGTTCGCCCTCGCCCATCAGGCAGGCTTTCCCGAAGGCGTCGCCAACCTGATCTACGCATCCGAAGGTGACGCGGTCGGCCGCGAACTTTGCACAAATCCCAAGGTCCGCAAGATCAGCTTCACCGGGTCTACTGAGATCGGGCGCTTACTCATGCGCCAGTGCTCGGACCAGATCAAAAAAGTCAGCCTAGAGCTCGGCGGCAATGCACCTTTCATCGTCTTCGATGACGCCGATATCGATGCCGCGGTGGATGGTGCCATCCAGGCGAAGTACCGCAATGCCGGCCAGACCTGCGTCTCAGCGAACCGACTTTACCTCCAGTCGGGCGTTCATGACGAGTTCGTCGAGAAATTCGTTGAACGGGCTCGCCAACTTCAAGTTGGTGACGGTTTCGCGCTCGGAGTGGACATAGGACCCCTCATCGACAAGAAGGCTTTGGCCAAGATTGAATCCCATATTGCCGATGCCGTAGCTAAAGGCGGCGCGATTCGATGCGGGGGCAAACGCATCGGCACGAATGGCACGTTTTTCCAACCAACGGTCCTGACCGGTGTCACCAGCGAGATGACCGTCGCGCGCGAAGAGACATTCGGGCCGCTCGCACCGATTATTCACTTCAAAGATGCCGATCAGGTCGTGCGTGATGCCAATGAAACGATCTACGGCCTCGCGGCCTATTTTTATGCGTCCAACCTGAAGCGTGTCTGGCGTGTCGCCGAGGCCTTGGAATATGGAATGGTGGGGGTAAATACCGGCCGGATGTCTTCGGAAGCGGCGCCGTTCGGTGGGATAAAACAGTCCGGAATCGGGCGGGAGGGTTCCCGCCATGGCCTCGAGGACTACCTCGAAATGAAATATCTCTGCATGGGCGGCATCTGAAGCATCGGCTTGCAGGGTCACAGGCCGAGTACCTAGCGAGCGATCCCCAAACATGTAATTTGTAGAATCGCTCCTTGATTAGGGCCGTCATGCCGGAGCAAACACGCAATCCTGAGGAGCACCCTAATAATTTAGGCATCTATCTCTCCCGCGACAAGCGTCTGCATTTTCGGCGAAGACCTCGTGAATGTTAAGGAGGATACGCTTGCGATTTGGCAGCCCTCGCCGAATACTTCAGGCGAAAGGCTGTGCGTTGCGCGGGTCTGATTGGAAGCTTGTGCACCATGCCGGATGCTGAACGCTGGTTGTGAGCAATATCCTGTTTCGGACCCGAATTTGAACCTGCTACATTCCGATTGTCAGTAGCTCAGTTGTTCTTCGGCTGAATGCCGCGTCGGTACGGTCTCCGACAGAATAGAAGATAGCATCACGCAGGCATTCGCATTCACATTGGTGATCGGCGCACGTTCCAGGGCGCCAGGTTGACCAAGCGGGTCGAATCGCATGACAGCCTTGACCGGCTGGAGGACGGAATGCCGATGCCGCAGAGGTTGTCAGCGCAGTCGACCCACACGGCATTGCGGCACGAACAGCAAGGGCTGGGAAGCGATCGGCCGAGCGGTCCTCGAAGGCGCGGGCCAGGGTTGTCGACGACGCGCTGGTTCAGGGCCGCTAATCTGGTCTCTACCGTTTGATAGCGGCTTCGGTCGCCCCAGTGACAGCATACTTGGCATGGTCGGCTTTGGTTGCCGCGCAAATCTGGTCGAGATTGGGACAGCTCACTGGTGCACCTTCGGGCTCATAGTGCTTCCTCCTCATCGAGATGAGGATTGCCGGACTTGGCGTAGAACACCAACACGGGTCTGAGATCAAAGCGCGTCCCGGGTACAAGGCGCTGGACGGACCGGGGCCATGTTTCGGTTGAGACGCCATCGATGCCTCGCGCCAGCGTTCTGGCGAACCGGGGCATTAACGGAGCGACTGTCGGTGCCATGATCGCAGCGGCCGTCGTCTGAAGGGCTAGCGAAGTTCGATTGCGGGCGGGGTAGAAACATCGCGCAGCCGCATAGTCTCGCGCCCGACGGTAGATCACGCAATCGCGCACGAAATCGCAGGCCTGAGCGGCCGCGCGCCGGACCGAGAAGCCTTCGTCCGAATATGCCCGCTCCATCGCCGCGCGATAGATCTCTATCCGAGCAAAAAAGGCGCGGTCGACTGGGCTCCAGTCGCCTGCATCGGGTACACGGCCGGCAAAATCCTGCTTGATTTCCTGGTCCAACGCATCAATCCAGTTCAGCCAAATCCCTTGGAAGACCTCCTTCTCGGTGCGGCGCAGCCCGTCCAGCGTGAAATCCGTCCGCTCCCCTTCCGGGCGTGTCAGGCCCAAATGGAGGCGCACGACGTCGACTGTCTTTGGGCTCAGAACGTCCTTGCCCCAGACCGCGTGGCGGCAGCTGGTTGAGAACTTCTTGCCGTCGAGCAGGTAGAACTCGTTTACGTGATAGTGGATGCGCGGCGTCCAGTGGGAGAAGACCTCGGCGTAAAGAGCGGGGTAGAGTAGCGCGTGGTAGAACGAATTGTCGAAGCCGAAGAAATGGACAATCTGCCAATCGCTGCCGGGCATCTCCGCATTCCAGTCGCGACCCAGCGAGCGGCCGAGCGCCTGGATGTTGTAAAGAAAACCGAAGGCCATCTCCGGCCAGACCCAGATCACTTGCCCCGGGAACCCTTCGGCCGGCAGGCCCCAGTCCGAGGGGTGGGTAATGGGTACTGAAAATCCGCCGCGTTGGCGTAGGCGCGCGAAGAGATCCAAGATGCGTAGCGGGACGCCTGATGCCCTTAGATGCCGGTCGATATTGTCGTAGCAGCGGTCCAGGGCAAGTTCCGGACGGCGGAGGGAGCCGACCAGCGGCGCTTCGGCAGACTGCCGTGACCGCGCTGCACCCAAGTCGTGGCAAAGGTTTGGGGCGCCGCATTCCTCGCAGATGTTGCCAGCGGCGGAGCCGCCGCAATCGGGGCAGAGGCCTCTAACATCCGGCTCATAAAGATAGTGGCCTGTCACAGCATCGAAAAGCGCGGGGCTCTGGCGCAGATCTACCGCCGTGCTGCTCAGAAGAGTTCGGAAACACGCGGCTTGAAATTCGCGGTAACCGTCATCGCCCATTGTGGCTTGGAAGCTGTGGACGTCACAATCGAGAAGTGCGAGCGTGGCGCGAATCTCGTCGGAATAGTAGCGCGCCACGTTTGCAGGCGTCCATTGATCGGTAGCGGCGCGTGTCGCGACGTAGCTCTGGTAATCGTCGCTTCCGGTCAAGTGATACGCCTCGACTCCTTTCATGCGCAGGAAACGGGTATAGACGTCAGCGCCGAAATAGGGGCCAGAAAGATGCCCCAGATGCAGATCGCCATTTGGCGTTGGCGGCGCGGAGAAGACGAAGGTCGGCCCGCGTGGAGCCGTGGTCTTTGCAGCGGCATCAAGGGCGGCCTCGCCGTCCCGCCAGTATACATCGACGAAATCCAGGTCTTTGTTCCCGTCATTGCGCAGCACATGCGCTTCAAAAGGATGGAACAGAACGACGTCGCCGGCCCCGACCGAGATTTCCCCAAGGTCGGTGGTGACCTTGCCCGCACCAGACAGGACTACGAAGGCCTCGATTTCGTCGTGCCGATGGGGCTCGGATGTGACCCCGGGTCCAACCTTTCCGAACGAAAACCCCGTGCGAGCACTGCCCGTTCCAAGCGTGGCTGTGTCGATTCCGAACGCTCGCGACAGCTCCGTTCGAGAAAACGTGTATTTGCGCATGACAACGAACCTAAGCTGTTGAAGAGTGGGACGGACCTTCGGCTGCCGACGAACAGCCTCAAGTGCACTTCATGGAGAGAAACGGCAGCCCGACCCGTTGGCGGCCCGGCCAGGATAGTGCAGCTCTGGGCCGGCAGGCGGGCGACCAAGGGGGGCGCTAGGTCGGGCTGTAGGCACACAGAAGGCCGCCTGTGACCCCTCCACAATCCACGTGCCAAAGCGTCCGATGCTCCACGAGCCCGCAAATCAGACCGCCATACCGTCCGCGCATTTTCTGAGCGGTCGATCAGTTTCGTGTGCATGCCTCCGCCTGGTTGCGTGAGCTCAATCGCGATAGAAGATGCCATTTGGGGGCTTGAGATTGTCGAGATCGGCCACTTTGCCCTCGGGCGGGTTAAGGGCGCGCTTAAGCACGTTATATTCAGCGCGGGTCGGCCCACCGGTTGAGGCACGCTGGAACACCAAGTAGAGTGTCCGCCGAGAACGGTTGCTTTTGTTCGGTCGTGAGTAGTGCGGCGCGTAATCGTCGAAGATGAAGATGTCGCCAGCCTTCCATACTACGGGTTCCCAGGAGAACGTTTCGGCGACTTGAGGATCGATCACCCCACCGGCATCCATGGGGAACACCCCCTTCTTGTGGTTGCCGGGGCTGAAGAAAAGCCCGCCGTTTTCCGGGTCGGAGTCGTCGATGCCTACGGCAACCACCGCATGGACCATCCGGTCGGAGAGTTTGTGTGGAATGTGATAAATGTCCTGATGCGGGAGATAGCCGCCGCTGTCGGGGTAGTGGAAAATCAGCAATTCCTTGAGCCTGCGCGAATCTTCGCCAAGCAAATCATCGACTGATGACTTTATGCGCTGATCTTCTAAGAGCAAACGACGCAATGGATCATGGAAGTCGAGAAAATTCTCGATCTTGGATATGATCTTTCGATTGTCCGTCGTCTTCTCGAACCACATAAGCCATTTATCATCGCTAACATCCCAGCATGACACATCTTCGACAAGATTGGAGATATCTTCCTGAGCCGCTGGCGCAAAGAAGCTTTCAAGCCTGACGTATCCGTCTTTCTGCCACTTGTCTCGTTGTGTATCAGTCAACATGCGAAAGGCCTCCTTTTGGAAAGACTGGTTGGTCGGACATCCCAATTAGGGCAGTCGGGCGCTGTGCAAGTTGCGGGTCCACGGAGACGGTCCCATGCATGTGGGACGGCTATGCTAAGTGCGTTCCGCTCCGACGGATTTTGTCCGCAGAAGCTCGGCGCAAGACTTCCTATGTCAGGCTCAGCCGGGTCCAGGGGTTCGGTAAACTGGGCCGGATCAATCGGTTCACCCGGTCCAGCCGCGACGCGCATCGCTAAAGGCCGGCACCATCCGCTGACCGCCGACCCAGCCATGGCCGGCAAGACCACGGCGCTCTTTCGAGTGAGCGACCTGGTACGGTCTTGACAACCGTAGGGGAAATGAACGCCCCCAGAATAATGCGATGCGCCGCTTGGTCCAAGAACTTGTTCGGTCTCGATGATTTCGGACAAGCCTCCGGCCTTCGCAGCGGAGGCGGACATCATTCCCAGGATGCCACCGCCGATGACCAGAAGTTTACGAGTCATATCCCGCTGCCCATTTCTTCGGCTACGGGGGCGGGCCAGTTCTCGATCGAGGTATGGCTGATGAAGCCAGGATGCTCGGGGTTCGCGCATGGCGCGCGCCCAAGAAGGCTATCGAGGATGCGGCGCGCGCGCCAGGCCAGCAGGCTTAGGTTCGGATCGGCCAGGCCGCGCTGCCCGAGGCTCGCGTTTTGTACGAAGATGCGTCTGTCACGCGGTCCGTCCCAGCTCACCGAAAAGTCCTCGCGAATAGCTAATTCATTGTCGATATGCTCCAGCCGGTGCGCGATGGGTTCCAAGAAGTCTGGGATCGCGTTCTCGTAACCGGTGGCCAGGATGACGATGTCAGCCGCGACTTCTTCGAGCTCGACCATGCCGTGCTGCAGGGTCAGCCTGTGACCCGCGCCGGCGTTGATGCAATGCGAGACGGTGCAGCCCGGCCGCAGTGTGATGTCGGATCGGGTTGGCTCGAAAAATGCGTGGCGGTAGAGCGCCTGATAGATCGCGCGCAACGTGCTTTCCGAAATTCCGTCTGAGGCAAGCACGAAACGCCGCAGCAGCAGCTTACGCTGCGACTCGCTCATCGCCGCGAAACGATCCGAAAAGCAGGGCATGAACAACTCGTTTGTGAACGGGCTGTTGTCCAGAGGCAGATAGTTTTCGCGCTGCGAGACCCAAGTGATCGAGGCAGGCCGCCGTTCTTTCGGCAGGCCGATAAGATGCAACATCACCTCGGCTCCCGATTGTCCTCCGCCGACCACGCAGACATGCTTTCTCCGCACCTCAGGGTGGATGTGCAGTAAAACAGATGTGTGGAACAGGTTGCGTCCAGTCCAGCCCTGGAACTGAGGCGGAATTTGCGCCTGCTTGCCAATGCCGACCACGACGTCTCTGGCGGCGAGAACCGCCTTATCCGTCCGCACCCGAAACTCGCCGTCAAAGCGGATTTCGCGCACTGTCTCGCCGCCACGCACAAGTGGGTTCCTGTGGAAGACCCAGTTCAGGTATTGTTCGAACTCCACTCTGAGCACGGCTTCGAACTGTGCGTTCAGGAAGTGATACAAACGCCCGTTCTCGTGCAGGAAGTTTACGAAAGTGTAGGCTGATCGCGGATTCACTAGAGTGACCAGATCCTTGAAGTGGCTGACCTGGAGCTCCGAGGAATCGAATGCACTGCCTGGATGCCAGCGGAAGTCGACCTGCCGATCCAGGAACACCGCCCCTTTCCCAACTTGCTCGTGTAGCTGACACGCAAGGCTCAAATTGGACGGGCCAGCACCGATCCCAACGCAAGATAACTCCACTGCTTCCTCCTATAGAGTCTTCCCATTGGACGGCTTGTTCGCGGCGAATATCGGCCACAGCCATTGGGCCTCGCGGACGTTCGGAGCACCGGTCCCGACCGGGTTTGCGAGAATTTGTCCAGCGCGTTCGCGTCGTCGAATGTAGACCGGAGCATTCCAGCGCGGTGAATTCGATGGGTCAGGCCGGCGACGTGGGGCAACGACGTATGTCTTTCCGTTCGTCTGGATGCCCGCGTCGCCGTCACGCGAGACGCTTTGCAGGCCCATTAAGGTGTTTGAAGCCGGCCCAATCGCCGGCCCGACCATGACGCGCCGGCCTTTCGGCGGCTTGATGGCAGGCGAGAGCGCAGTGTTCACTACGGCGACGGCATTTTCGGTGCGCATGATCATGGACGACGTCTCGCTGATGCGTTCGCAGAGTCCCATGCATGGGCCGTGCCAGAGAAGGAAATTTTATTAAACAATGGGTTGGCGGATTTACGATCCTGTCGAAAATCCGACATTGGGGGGGACACCTCACTGCGGCGCCCGATTTGCACGTCGATGTCGCCTTTTTCCGATAGCTAATCGGGCACTTTCTGCACCAGAATACCTCTCTTGTGGAGACCAGCACAAAGTCTTCCTGAACGGACAGTGCAGAACCTTGCGTCTCTGCCGGACAGAGTACCCGCACGATCGGCAACTGTTGCCCGCCGACCAGCCGACCGCGTGGCAAAGATTGAGAGCGGCGAAGCTTGCGCTAACGGCCACATTTCTCCGGTATTTCAGCGATGCATTCCTCGAGACGCTTCAGGCGGCACTTCGCATTGCGAAGTTCATGTCCGGCTTCGAAACGCCGTTGCCCCTGAGGTGAATCGTCACGAGATCGCGCTCCAGTTCGGCAATGCGCGCACGCAACCTGCCGAGCCTCTTCCTGACGCAATGCATTTATCCATCCACGCCCGCGAATCGGTCTTCCTGGCAACACCCTAGAAGCTATGCGGGTTGTGCCACCGAGACGTAATTTCCGGCAAGCCCACGCTCTAAACATCCGCTAATGCAATCTAGAGAAAGGCGTTCTTCGGGAAGAAGGCTGACGCTGCTTGGGGGAAAGCACTAGGAACCCTCGGATCTGACGCGTCACGTCGGCCGATTGCGGCAGCTCCAAAGCGCAGGGACGGGCCGTCAAGCGCCGGGCAGCGTGCCCTTCATGGACATTGCGAAGACATCGAGCAGGATGGCCAGCCCGACGCCGCACGCGGTCAGGATGAGGCCGGCCATGAAGATGCGGTTGGCGCGTTCGTAGATGGGTCGGCGCAACGAACTCATGTCGAGTAGCAGGGACAGCGCCCGCAACTGCAACGTGATGCCGACCAGGATCGGCACAACGGCGAACAAGTCGTAGAGCCGCCATGGCATGGGGTTCGCCGCCCAATGCGTGACGAAGCCGAGCGAAAAGGCAAGCAGAATGCCGACGACGGTGATTGTGCCGTTGCGAAAAATCGTCTCGATCAGCTCTTCCTTCGGATCATGTTCGTCCAAGCGTCCCTCCTCTGACTCAGCAGTTACAGGCCTTTGCACGGTCGACGTAGGCTCTCGGGAAATCCCTGTACATCGCCGCCAACTAGTCAAGGGCCGAGGACCGAAGTCGCGAGGCAAACGTTTTTGGTTTGCGCGGCCCTCATCACTTCCTCAGGCGCCATCGGCCTTTGCCGCGAAGTGAACGATGGAAGCGCCGCCTGCCACGGGTGCTGCGCTCAGAGCGGCAGGTCAAGAGCGTCATTTCAGCTGGAGTGTCTACAATGAAATAAAAAAAGCTGAATGGCACTCTAGGGCCTGTTGAGATTCATCGAGTTTTATGACGGCGGCAGCAAGATGGATGATTGCGTTGAAGCTCTGGTCGGTTTTGTCAGCTCGCATGGCCATACGCTTGAACTCCTTGAGTTTGCAGAAGAGTTATCGATGAGATGACGCCATTTGTAGAGTTCGAGATTGAGAGGCAGCGGCAAGGCGCGCCTCGGATGCTGCGAGATGACGATCTTGGCTCGCCGCGTTCGTTCAGATCGGCAATGATGGTGTTGCTGTCGAAGGCCTGAGCGGCGATCAGCCCGCCGAAGGCGAGGACGCCCGAGGCCGCAATCACGCAAGGGCGCGCCGTCGCCGACCAGATCGGGCCGAAGGTACCGAAGCTGGCGACAATCATGGACGACGCCGAGCCCGACGTGCTTGCCTACATGACTTTCCCCTAGGAGCACCGCGCCAAGCTGCACTCGACAACGATCGAACGCCTCAACGGCGAGATCAAGCCGCGCACCGAGGTCATCGGCGTCTCCCCAAGGACGATGCCATCGTCCGCCTGGTCGGCGCGATCCTGCTCGAACAGAACGACGAATGGGCCGTGCAGCGCGCCAGATACATGACGCTGGAAACCATCAGCCAAATGAGCGATGATCTGCTCATCAGCCTGCCAGCCGTGGCACGCTAATCAGCCCGGCCCCATGCGGGAGAGCGCGGCGACCAAGCCGTCAGCTACACCTGTATGGGCGATGATTGTCAAGCTTGATTCGTTTCCTCATCTCCTCGTTCGGCTGATTGGAGACCATCTGCTCGTGCCGACCTGGCTTCGAACTGGCCGCCGCCCGCAGGTACGGTCAAGGGTAGCTGCAGGCCATCGCGAAGCGACTTGTCCTTGACAGTCACGAGCACGGGCGCCGGCTTTGCCGGGTCAGGTGGAGCTCTTTCCGGTGGGGCCAAATGCCGACGACAGATTTCCGAGGCGAGCTCGCCGAGGCAGGCGCGAAGGTCGCGCGGCAGACTTGTATGCGGTAGATCGCAGTGATTTGACCATGATGCAGCATGCGCATCGGTGGCGAAGCTCCGGGGCGGTGCGTTCCATTCCTACGTCGGCGGTCCGAACTTCGAGGTCGCCACTCCAGCCTCTCGCGCGATCGCCGACACATTCGCGCCAGGCTTCAGCGTCGCCTCGATCAGCGTGCCTTCGCTTGCGCCGACCGCCGCAGACGCTGCGGGCTTGCCTCCGGTTTGGAACCGGCTCAAGAACATGGAAACTTCTATCATCAGACATAGGCGCAGATATAGAAATTGACACCGCAAGCTCCACGCGCCCCTTCAGTGTCATCATCTCTCGCCCATCATCTGATGCCGCCCCAGATGGGATAGGCTCCGCGCTTACACTGGATCGATCAGGTGCCTACCGTTGCAGTCATTGTCGGAACTAAGACGATGTCGGACATAAGACACAGCGCTATCAAAGTGATCGTATTGTTCTGAAAAGATTTTCCTGGTTGGCACGACACATGCGCGTGCTATGCGCAAACGCACTGCCGCGCCGCACCAACTAAGAAGACCTCATCCATGATCACGCTCGCCGAGCATGCGGTCGCCGCCGCAAACACTGAGCTTTCCCGAGCGGAAGGAAGCCTTTGCGCTTTCATTCTTCAGGTTGTACGGACATGACCGCGTTCGATTTCCGTCCAACTCTGAATGCTCCCGACGATGATCCCTATCTTTGGCTTGAAGATATAAAAGGCGAACGGGCACTTGACTGGACCGCCAGCCAGTCGGCCAGGACACTGGGGCAGTTCGGTGGAACGCAGTTCGATCGCGACCGTGAGGCCCTGACAGCGATCTTCGACCGTCCTGACAAGATTCCCTCGATCACCCGCCGCGGCCCGTACCTCTACAATTTCTGGCAAGATGCCGGAAATCCGCGCGGACTGTGGCGCCGGAGCACCCTTGCCGCCTACATGAAAGTTGAGCCCCAGTGGGAGCTACTGCTTGATCTAGACGCCCTCACGGCTAGCGACGGAGAGGACTGGATCTGGGGCAGCGCGTCCCTTGAGCCGGAGAGACGGGAAAGAGCCGTTCTGCGCCTGTCGCGCGGCGGCAGCGAGGCGGTCGTGCATCGCGGATTCGATCTGGAGTCTCTTAGCTTCGTCGCCGACGGCTTCAACCTCGCGGAGGCCAAGGGCGGGGTTAATTGGCTGGACCCTGACACGCTTCTGCTTTCCAGTGCGCTTGGTGATGGCATGGCCACCCGTTGCGGCTACGCGGGCACCGTTCGGTTGTGGAAGCGTGGCGCGGATCCGCTCACCGCGCCGGTAATCTTCGAGACCGGTTCCGAATCCCTCGGGGTGTCCGGCCATCTGGACCGCACCGCCGAGAGCGAGCGCCTCTGGTTCATCGAGCAGTCGACCTTCTTTGAGAAGATCGGCCGAATCGGTGACAGGAGCGGGCCGAAGACGCGGATCGACCTTCCTCGAGACGCCTCGTGGAGCGGCTTCAACGAGTGGCTGGCGGTAAAGCCGCGCAAGCCATGGACAGTGGGAGGGATGACCCATCCCGGGGACGCGCTGATCGGCATCTCGCTTTCCTCCTTCATCGCCGGCGAGCGCAGTTTTGCCATCCTCTTTGAAACAGGCGACAGGCGCTCCCTGCAGTCATTCTTCTGGAATAAGGGGAAGCTCATTATCTCCTCCCTCGTCAACCTCGATCCGCATTTCCAGATGTTCACTCCCGACCGCCAGGAATGGACGCGCCGAGCGCTGGACACCCTGCCCGGCGGAGGGACTGTTCACCTTCGGTCGCTCGATGCGGAACTTCACGAGACCAATGGAGAGGTCCTCATTTCGGCTCAGGACCCGATCACGCCGCCGAAGATTCTCCTATTAGACCTCAACGCCGCGGCGCCTTTCGGCGCTCCAGTAATCCTGAAGCGCAACGCGGAGAATTTCGACGCATCCGGGCTGGTGATCACGCGCCACGAGGCAGTCTCGACTGATGGTGAGATGATCCCCTATACGCAGGTCGGTCCGGCGAACGGGAACGGGGATGCCCCGGTTCACCTCACCGCCTACGGCGGGTTCGGCCTATCGCGCCTGCCCCACTACAACTCCTCGCTCGGCAAGCTGTGGCTCGAACGCCGCGGCACCTGTGTGGTGGCGAACATCCGGGGTGGCGGAGAGTTCGGCACTCGTTGGCACGAGGCCGGGCGCAGGGAGGGCAAGCGTCTCGCCCATGACGATTTCGCCGCCGTTGCCGCCGACCTCGTGCGAAGAAGCATTACGCTGCCGAGGCGGATTGCCGCCCAGAGCGGCTCAAATGGCGGCCTTCTGATCGCCAATATGCTTATCCGTTATCCTGAGAGTTTCGGCGCGCTGTTCTGCAAAGTGCCGCTTGTCGACATGCGCCGCTACACCAAGCTTTTGGCGGCGCGAGCTGGATTGACGAATATGGCGATCCCGACAAGCGGGAGGAATGGATTTTCCTAAAGGAAATCTCCGCCTATCACGCGCGACGCCGGGACAGCCCTATCCGCCGATCCTGCTTGCCACCACGAAACGGGACGACCGCGTCCACCCGGGCCACGCGCGTAAGATGGCCGTAAAGCTGCAGGCTCTTGGCTATCCCGCTTACTTCTACGAGGCCGGCGCGGGCGGGCACGGCTACGGCAAGAACAATCGCGAGCGGGCCGCATTCATTGCCTTGGGCACCAATTTCCTTCGCAGTGCGATCGGCTGGCAAGCCGATGGCGTTCGATAGGTGGGCGGGACCCAGACAAAGAGCAACGTTTCTACAAGTGAGTACAGGTCGATGATTGCGAGCACGGCGCGAATAATGTGTGCGCGTTCCCACTCAAACTGCGCTGCCCAGTCCGCCAATCTCACGCATTTTGAGCAGATTTTTCGTAATTCAGTCCACATTTTCTGAAGAGCAAGGAGACGATATCATGGCGAGAAACAAAATCCGCATCGCGCGGGGAGTAACAGCGGCCGTTGTCCTCATCGTGATGGGACAGCAGGCCGTCGCGGCGGACCTTGCGCAAGCGGCGAGCGTCCCGCAGGCGGGAGCCTCGGTCACGGAAGCGCCAAGCCCTTGGCAGATCCGGCTGCG
>NZ_JAMYPB010000068.1:0-24698 GCF_040320135.1 Mesorhizobium sp. M0772
TTGTCGGCGTTGGTGACGAAGTAGGGCGAGAGATAGCCGCGGTCGAACTGCATGCCTTCGACGACTTCCAGCTCGGTCTCGGCGGTCTTGGCTTCTTCAACCGTGATGACGCCTTCGTTGCCGACCTTCTGCATCGCTTCGGCGATCATCTTGCCGACCGACTCGTCGCCATTGCCGGCGATCGTGCCGACCTGGGCAACTTCTTCGGAGGTCTTGATCTTCTTGGCAGCGTTGCCGAGAGCCGCGACGACTTCGGTCACGGCCAAGTCGATGCCGCGCTTCAGGTCCATCGGGTTCATACCGGCGGCAACCGCCTTGTTACCTTCCTGGACGATCGACTGCGCCAGGACGGTCGCGGTCGTGGTTCCATCACCGGCGATGTCGTTGGTCTTCGAAGCAACTTCGCGGATCATCTGCGCGCCCATGTTTTCGAACTTGTCGGAAAGTTCGATTTCCTTGGCGACGGTGACGCCGTCCTTGGTGATGCGCGGTGCGCCGAACGACTTGTCGATGACGACGTTGCGGCCCTTGGGACCGAGGGTCACCTTCACCGCATCGGCGAGGATGTTGATGCCGTGAAGCATGCGCTCACGGGCATCGCGGGAGAATTTTACGTCTTTGGCAGCCATTTTTTAGCTCCTGGCAGGGGGCTTGCGATCAAGCCCGAAATTAGTTGACGGTGAGGCCGATAATCAGCCGATGATGCCCATAATGTCGGATTCCTTCATGATCAGAAGGTCTTCGCCATTGAGCTTGACTTCGGTGCCCGACCACTTGCCGAACAGGATGCGGTCGCCGGCCTTGACGTCCAGCGGGACCAGCTTGCCGGCTTCGTCGCGAGCGCCGGAGCCGACAGCGATGATCTCGCCTTCCTGCGGCTTTTCCTTTGCCGTATCCGGGATGATGATCCCGCCGGCGGTCTTGGATTCGGATTCGACCCGGCGTACGACCACGCGGTCATGCAGCGGCCGGAAATTCGACTTTGCCATTTTTGGATTTCCTTGGTGCGGATGTTGAACGGTGCTCCGTTGCCGGAGCATGCCTAGCACTCAGCCGAAGCGAGTGCTAACGCGGCAATGAGATAAGCCGCAGGCTCCTGCTAGTCAAGACGGAAGAGCAAAGAGCAAAGAGAAAAGAGAAGACAGCAAAGAGCGTGTAAGCATCGAGCCTTTTATGTGAACAATGTCGGGTATCCGACATATATGGGGCGGCTCACCCTTTGTAATTGAGCTTTATTCAGATGGTACGATTGGTGCAACGGGTGTTGCATTTGAACTCATCCAGAGGCTCGCACGGGTGGTGCTGCGTCAGCTTGGTCATGTCGAGCTTCAGAAGGCCATTTTTTGGCATTGGTTCTGTTGCTCCTATTGCCATTCATGACCAGTCCTGCGCGCGTGAGCCGGCCGGCTAGATTCCAACCACGAGAGCGCCGCCGCTGAGACCCGCACCCGCCGCCGCCAGAAGGATTTTCTCTCCTGGCTGGAATGGCTTCATCTGGTTGGCGAGCGAGAGCGACAGCGGGACCGTCGCGGCCGAAGAGTTGCCGTATTTGGCAATCGTCTTGACAATTGCTTGGTCCGCAATGCCGAGGTTCCTTCCGACCGCGCCGAAAATCCGAGTATTGGCCTGATGCGGCACAAACCGGCCGACATTGTGTGGCCGCACTCCCGCAGTGGCTAGCGCGGCTGTCGAGCAATCGGTCATCATCTCGACGGCCTTTGCGAACACTTCGGGCCCGTCGGTCATCGTCATCCGGGTCTGCCCGAGGTCGAGGTCGCCATGGAACGGCGTGTTGCTTCCTCCTGCGGGAATCTGGATCAGCCCGTAGCGCGAGCCGTCCGAAGCCACCGAGGCACCGAGAATGCCCCGATCAGCATCATCGCACTGACCGATCACCAGGGCGCCGGCGGCATCGGCGAACAGGACTGAGCTCGCGCGCTCGGCTGGGTTGATGCGGCGGCTGAGGATGTTGGCGGCGATGACCAGCGCTGGTTTGCCATGCAGGCGGGTGAACCCGTCCGCAAACATGAGCGCATAGATGAAGCCGGCGCCGGCGCCGGGGAGCTCGCCCGCGCCGGCGCGGCCAAGGCCAAGCTTGTGTGCGACCAGCGGCGCGCTTGGCGGCAGAAGATGGTCGGGCGTCGAGGTGGCAAGCAACAGCAGACCGATGTCGTGGCGCGCAATACCGGCGTTCACCAGCGCCATGTCGCCAGCCCGGGTGGCAAGACCCGACAGCGTGTCTTCGTCCGTTGCCCAGAAGCGCGAACGGATTCCGGTACGCCTTTCGATCCAGCCCGGCTCGAGGCCGAGATTGCTCTCGATCTCGGCATTGGCCACCTTGCGCCCAGGCACGTGATGGCCAAGTCCGAGAATGCGCGACGACTTGCTCATGGCCTTGACCCGAAGCGTTCCCCGGCCTCCTCGATGGCGTCATAGAGTCGTTCGAGCTCGTCGCCTGCGATGCAATAGGGTGGCAGAAGGTAGAGGACATTGCCGAGCGGGCGCACAAGCAGGCCGCGCTCGAGGAAGAAAGCGCGCAGCTTCGGACCAATCTCGGCGAGATAACCTGCTGAACCGGTTCGCAGGTCGAGCGCCGCGATCGTTCCCGTGGCTCGACAGTCGGCAAAATATGGATTGTCCCGAAAGCGTTGCAGCCCGACGGCCTGCATCACGCTCAAGGACGTGATCCGCCCGGCCACTGGCTCGTCACGCCAGATCTCGACATTGGCGAGTGCTGCCGCACAGGCAATCGGATTGGCGGTGTAGGAGCTCGAATGGAAAAACGTCTTCTTCCGGTCCTCGGAATAGTGCGCCCGGAAGATGGCATCGGTGACAAGCGTTACGGCCAGCGGGATGGTGCCGCCGGTCAAGCCCTTGGAGGTGCACAGGATATCTGGAGAAATCGATGCCTGCTCGCAGGCGAACATGGTTCCGGTGCGTCCCCAGCCGGTCATCACCTCGTCGGCGATCAGCAGCGAGCCGGAGGCCTCAGTGATCTTCTTCAATTCGGCCAGAACCGATGCTGGATACATCAGCATGCCGCCGGCGCCCAGCACCAGCGGCTCGACGATCAAGGCTGCGGCTCGTCGATCGCGGGTCACAGCCTCGAAACGATCCAGCGTCTCCTGCTCGTGCCCCGCGGCCGGAAAGGGGATGATGTCGACCTCGAACAGCAAGGGTTCATAGGCGGCGTTGAACACGCCACGCGCACCGACGCTCATCGTTCCAATCGTGTCACCATGATAGCTGTGCTCCATGACGACGATGCGCGAGCGCGGCGCGCCGATGTTGCGGAAATAACCGAGCGCCATCTTCAGCGCGACTTCGACTGAGGTCGAGCCACTGTCGGAATAGAACACCCAGTCGAGTCCAGCGGGAGCGAGGCCGACAAGCGCCTTGGCCAAGCGCTCTGCCGGCTCGTGCGTGAAGCCCGCAAAGATAATCTGGTCGAGGCTCGACGCGGTTGTCTCGATTGCCTTCATGATGCGGGGATGGCGGTGGCCATGTGTGACGACCCACCAGGAGGAGATGGCGTCCAGGATGCGGGCGCCGTCGGCCCTGTGGAGATAGGCGCCCTCAGTCAGGACGATTTCTGGGATCGCAGGCTCGAGCGCGTGCTGGGTGAAGGGATGCCACACATGAGACTGCGACATCAGTCACCTCCAGTAATCGAGGCGAAGGCGAAGCCGGCAACCATTGCGTCCCTCAGTGTTTTGCCCGTCAGCACATCGAGGTGCGGCAGCCTGCCGAGCTGCGGCGCACCGCTGAATTCCACGATGGTCCGTTGCGTATCGGCCATCTCATCGCCGATGAAAGCGATGCCCGCCAACGGGATGGAGCGTGCGCGGAGCGCCTCGACCGATAGCAAGGTGTGGTTGATGGTGCCGAGTGTGGTGCGGGCGCACAGAATAACGGGCAGCCGCCATTCAGCGAAGATGTCGATTAACCTTGTGCGCCGGTTGAGCGGCACCATTAGGCCGCCGGAGCCTTCGATGACGAGCGGCGTCGGTAGGACGGGAAAAGCAAGATCGGCAGCCTTGATCGCCACGCCGTCGATCTCGGCCGAACGATGCGGCGACAGCGGGCTCTGCAAGCGGTAGGCTTCCGGCAGCACGCGCTCTGAGGGCAAGCCGGCAAGCCGCGCGACAACCTCGCTGTCGGTCTCGCCGTCGAGGCCCGATTGCACCGGTTTCCAGTAAAAGCCGTCCAGCAAACCGGCGAGCCCAGCCGCAAACACGGTCTTGCCAACTCCGGTATCCGTTCCGGTGATGACGATGCGTTGGGTCATATCGCCTCCGGTGATGTTTGGGCCAACACCTCGACCAGCGCCTCGACCATGGCGGAAATGTCGGCTTCGCCAATATTGAGCGTCAGTGAGATGCGCAGCCGCGACGTGCCCTCGGGCACGGTCGGAGGACGAACGCCGCGTATGTCGAAGCCGCGGGCCTGCAGGCGCGCCGCCACCGCCATGGTGCGCCTGACATCGCCGATTACTAAGGGCTGGATCTGAGAGCCACTTGGTGTCACACCACAGCGATTGACCAACCGGCCGGCGCTGGCGACGCGTTCATGCAGCTGAACACGCCGCATAGGCTCGTCGGCGAGCATTGCGAGTGCCTCGCGCGCCACGACCGCCATCAGTGGCGATGGCGCGGTCGCGTAGATGAATGCCCGGCAACGGTTGATCAGATATTCGCACAGTGCCCTCGGCCCGGTCACGAGCCCACCAGATGCGCCGAGCGCCTTGCCGCAGGTGTGGAGCGCTATGATGTTGTCTCGGCCCTCGAAAGCGGCGGCAAGCCCCCGGCCGTCCGGTCCCCAGACGCCGGTGGCATGCGCCTCATCAATGACGATGAATGCGCCGTGCCGATCGGCAAGCGCGACCAGGCTCTCCAAAGGCGCGCAGTCGCCATCCATGCTGTAAAGGCTTTCCACCGCGATCCAGACGCATCCCATGCCGCCTGCGACGCGCCACCGTGTAATCGCATCCTCGACAGCGGTGGCGTCGTTGTGCGCGGCCAGCACGAACTGTGCGTGCCCGGCCTGCGCACCCTCATGCATGCTGGCATGGGCGAGCTCATCGAGGACCAAAAGATCGCCCTTCTGCGGCAGGGCACTCAGCAGAGCGAAGTTGGCGATGTAGCCGCTGCCGAAGAACAGCGCGCGGTCGGCTCCAAAGAATGCCGCCGCATCTGCCTCGAGCTGCTCGTGTTCCGGTGCATTGCCGCGCAACAGCCGCGACCCGGTGGCGCCAACCGGCGTGCCCCGCGCAATCGCCGCCACAACCGCATCGCCAAGTCTTCTGGACGCGGCCAGCCCGAGATAGTCGTTCGACGAGAAGTCCAGCCCGGCGCGGGGCGAAAGCGTCCGCAGCCGGTCCTTGCGCGCTAGTCCCTGCAAGGTCGCATCAAAACGGGCAAGCGGCGCCCCGTTCATTGCGCCTCGAGTTCCATCGGATCGATGCCAAGGCGCCGGAACAGCAGGGTATCCTTGTCCTCACCGGGATTGTCCGCCGTCAGCAGCGTGTCGCCGAAGAAGATCGAGTTGGCGCCGGCAAAAAAGCACAGCGCCTGCATCTCGTCGGTCATCGCGGTGCGGCCGGCGGACAGACGGACATGCGATTTCGGCATCATGATGCGCGCCAGCGCGATCACGCGCACGAATTCGATCGGCTCAATGGGCTTGGCGTCTGCAAGCGGCGTACCGGCGATCGGGATCAGCATGTTGATCGGAACGCTTTGCGGATGTTCCGGGAGATTGGCCAGCGTCACCAGCATGTCGATCCGGTCCACCGGCTCCTCGCCCATGCCGACAATGCCTCCACAGCAGACCTTGATGCCGGATTTGCGAACGTGCTCGAGCGTCTCGAGCCGCTCGGCAAAGCTCCGCGTACCGATGATCTCGCTATAGTAGCGTTCTGACGTATCGATGTTGTGGTTGTAGTAGTCGAGACCCGCCTGCTTCAGTCGAGCGGCTTGCTCAAGATCGAGCATGCCGAGTGTCATGCAGGTCTCCAGGCCCAGCGCCTTGACGCCTTCGACCATCGCCACCACCGCATCCATGTCGCGCGCCTTGGGGTTTCGCCAGGCCGCGCCCATGCAATAACGGGTGGCGCCGGCATCACGCGCCTTGGTCGCTTCGGCGATGACGCGCCTGACATCCATCAGCTTGGACGCCTCCAACCCGGTTTCGTGACGCGCCGACTGGCTGCAATAGCCACAATCCTCCGGGCATCCTCCGGTCTTGATGCTGAGCAGCCGGCTGAGCTGGACCTTGTTTGGATCGAAATTCTGGCGGTGCACGGTCTGCGCCAGGAAGAGGAGATTGTTGAAGGGGGCATGGTAAAGTGCCTGAGCCTTTTCCAGGGTCCACGCTCCAGCGTCAGGCGGGTCAGGCGATTGAGCGTGCGGCGATGTCTGCGTTGAACTTGTCGTTTGCATCTCCATGCTGTTCCTCCGGTCTGTCTTGCGGGTCTTTGCTATCTGACTATGATGATCGGAAAGGACAGTTGACCCGATCCTGTTCGTTACTCAAACAATCATGAGCCCCGATGGTCGAGGCCGATATCCAGGATCGGCGCGCTGTGGATGAGTCGGCCGACCGAAATCAGATCAACGCCGGTCGCGGCAACCGCTCGCGCTGTATGCGACGTGATCCCGCCAGAAGCCTCGGTGATAGCGCGGCCACCGACCATTGCGACGGCGCGGCGAAGATCGGGGAGGGACATGTTGTCGAGCAGAACCGCATCGGGAGCGAAGCCAAGTACCTCCTCCAGCTGGGCCAGAGTATCGACTTCGACTTCGATCTTGACGAGATGACCGGCCGCTCTTCGTGCTCGCTCGAGCGCTGGCCGGACGCCGCCTGCGATGGCGATGTGGTTGTCCTTGATCAAAATTGCATCGTCCAGGCCGAAGCGGTGATTGGACCCGCCACCTGCGCGCACGGCATACTTTTCGACTGCCCGCAATCCGGGCGTTGTCTTGCGGGTGCAGACGATCTTCGCGCCATATCCACGAACCGCAGCGACGATCGATGCCGTTGCTGTGGCGATGCCGCTCAGATGGCACAAAAAATTGAGTGCCGTCCTTTCCGCTGTGAGAATGGCTCGGGCCGGGCCAACCACTGATGCAATGACCTCTCCATCCACGACATTGCAGCCGTCTGTCCGCTCCACGGAGATTTCGACACCAGGATCAATCATGCCGAAAGCGAGCATCGCCAGATCGATGCCGGCGACAACTCCGGACTGTCGCGCCACCAACACGGTTCCCGCTTGGTATTCCTTCGGGACGATGGCGTCCGTGGTCAAGTCGCCGGCTCTGCCAAGGTCTTCAAGAAGAGATGCCCGTACAAGCGGCTCAAGCAGGACCGTGGGGAGCGGTGAGAGCATCATCACTTTGCACCTTCGGAGCTTGGCGAGTGTCCGAGTTCCCGCGCAGCCGCCAAGGCGGCTTCGAGCGTGATTTCGGACCGTCGGGCGGCAGTCGCATGATGAGGAAAATCTGTCCGGTAATGAGCGCCGCGGCTTTCTTCGCGCAACAAGGCGGCAACAGCAATCATTAGCCCGACAGCCGCCGGATCCGAGACCGCATCCTTGCTTTCGGCGAGCGGCAATAAGGCACGCGCGGCTGCTTTCAACCCTTGACCATCCCGGACGATGCCGAGTGCGCGCGACAGAAAAACGCGCACGGCTATCGGAGCGGGCGGTGGGTAGACGTTCGCAAACGCAGGCCTTGTTCTGCGCGCAGGCGTTCCGGCGACGCTTTCAGCGACCCAGCGGGCGCACACGATTGCCTCGGTCAAGGAATTGCTGGCGAGCCTGTTGGCGCCATGCAGTCCTGTCGAAGCGACTTCGCCGCAGGCCCACAGCCCCTTGACGGAGGTCCTGCCCGAGCTGTCCACGGCAACGCCACCCATGTGGTAGTGTTGGGCCGGACGAATGGGGATGAGATCGCGCGCGGGATTGATGCCCGCTCCAAGGCAGGCTGATGCGATTGTCGGGAAATGTCGAGCGAATGCCGGGCCTGGCCGTTGTCGGGCATCGAGAAAAACATGGTGGCCGTCCGCAAGGTGGTTCCACACGGCGCGGGCCAAGACATCGCGAGGCGCAAGTTCCGCCCCTGGCACGCTCTGGAGAAAAGCCTGGCCGGTTTCATCGATCAGGGCAGCACCTTCGCCTCGCACAGCCTCGCTGACCAGCGCCATTGGGCGTTCTGGGCCGTCAAGCGCGGTCGGGTGGAACTGGATGAATTCGAGGTCGGCTAGGACAGCTCCAGCGCGGGCCGCAAGCGCAAGGCCTTGTCCGCAACTGCCCCAAGGGTTCGTGGTGTCGAAAAACAGTCCCCCGATGCCACCGGTGGCGAGGACGACCCGCCGTGAGCCGAAGAAGAAAGGTGCGATCGAACAGCTCGCCCAGACGCCTCGGATCGCATTCTCTCGCACGGCGAGCCGGCGCGCTTCCACGCCCTCCACGACAACTATCGACGGAGTGGAACGCACAGCCGCGATCAGCGCACGCATGATCTCACGCCCGGTGCCGTCCCCATGCGCATGAACGATGCGACGTCGGCTGTGTGCGGCCTCCAATCCGAGGCACAGTGATCCTTCCGGCGTGCGGTCAAAGCGAACCCCAAAGCCCGCAAGCCCCTCTATGGCCTTGGGCGCGGCTTGGAGGATGCGGCTCGCCACGGCTCTGTCGCAGAGACCATCCCCGGCGGCAACCGTATCGGCCAGGTGCATTGCCGGATCGTCGTCTTCGCCGAAACTTGCAGCCAGGCCCCCCTGGGCCCAGGTGCTCGAGTTGTCAGCTCCCAGCAGCGACCTTGACAGAAGAAGCACCGGCTCCGGCGACAGTTGAAGCGCGATCATCAGTCCGGCGATGCCGCCGCCGATGATGATGGGCCGCCCGAAGAAGCTGCGGGGGTCGGCGCTCAAACTGCCAGCATCCGTTCGACCGCTAGCCGCGCGCGCCCGGCGATCCCGGGTTCGACGGTTACGACATGGTGGTTCTGCTCGAGCGCCGTGCGGATGTTGGCAAGCGTGATCCGCTTCATATGCGGGCACAAATTGCAGGGCCGGATGAACTCGACCTCTGGGTGCGCTAACGCGACGTTGTCGCTCATTGAGCATTCCGTCATCAGCACGACACGTGGCGGCCTTTGCCTTTCGACATAGTCGGACATGGCAGCCGTCGAGCCGGAAAAATCGGCTTCAGCCACGACGTCGGGCGGGCATTCGGGATGGGCGAGCACGACCACGCCGGGATGGCTTTCGCGTAACTCGCGGATGTCGGCCGGTGTAAAGCGCTCATGCACCTCGCAACGCCCTTTCCAGGCGATGATCTGCACATCTGTCTGGGCGGCGATATTCTGGGCCAGATATTCGTCCGGCAACATGATCACCCGGGGAACCCCAAGGGATTCGACGACCGCCTTGGCGTTGCCGGATGTACAGCAGATATCCGACTCGGCCTTCACTTCGGCGGACGTATTTACATAAGTGATGATCGGAACGCCGGGATAACGCTGGCGCATCAAGCGCACGTCTTCTGCCGTGATTGAGTCCGCCAACGAGCAACCGGCGCTGAGATCCGGAATGAGCACGGTCTTGCCCGGATTAAGGAGCTTGGCCGTTTCGGCCATGAAATGGACGCCGGCCAGCACGATGACTTGCGCCTCGACCGTCGCGGCCGTGCGGGCTAGTGCCAAGCTGTCGCCGACGATGTCGGCCACGCAGTGGAAGATCTCGGGCGTCTGATAGTTGTGCGCCAGGATGATCGCGTTGCGCTCGCGCTTCAGCGCAAGGATCGCCTCGATATCCTCGGCGAAAGCCGGCCATTCGATCGGCGGGATCACTCGTCGGACGCGCTCGTAGAGCAACGCGGCCGTAGGCAGCATGGCGCCCATAGACCCCCTCCCGCTTATACTCTAACTGAAAATAACCAGCATATACTTGCTGTGAGTATAAGGGATGTCAACCCCGCGCCAGCGGCAATTTTGTCCCGGCGATGAGCCTATCGTCGAGAACGGCGTGGCGGAAACGGAAAAGCTTCGCTGGCCGGCCGCCGGTCTCAGTGGTGGCCTCTCCGGTCTCCTCGACCAGCTCCTGCTGTTCGATCAGTCGTCGAAAGTTCGGCTTGTGGATGAGCCTGCCGGCGAGCGCCTCCACGGTTCGCTGCAGCTGCAAAAGCGTGAAGACCGGCGGCATCAGCTCAAAGACGACTGGGCGGTATTTGATCTTGGAGCGCAGCCGCGCAATGCCGGTCGCCACGATGCGGCGATGATCGGCGACCATGGACTTGCTGGGCACCAGCGGCGGGGGTCCTGCGTCCCGCCCTCTTACGGCCTCATGGACCAGGCCTGCTTCGTAGACTAACTCATAGCGCTGAAGCGTGAGTTCCTCGTTCCAAAGGCGGTCGTCGAAGCCAAAGGCTATCGTCGCCCGCTGCCAGCGTTCACGTCGCGTGGCCGAATCGCCAACGCCGTTTGCCCATTCGATCAGGCGCGGCCGCAGAACGTCCAGCACGACCGCAGGCGTGCCGGAGCGGTGGTCCTCCCATGGAAAATATTCATACCAACTCTGCCATCCGCACTTGGGCGAGCCCGCTGCCTGTTCCTTGCGCGTCAATGCGAGATAGCTGATGGAGATGACGCGCTGCTGGCGCTCGGCGCCGATGCGATCCCGATCCGCGAACGTGTAGAGTTGCTCAATGTACCCCAGCCGATGGCCGGTTTGCTGCTCGACCCACCCCCTCAAGCCGGATTGCAGCGATCGGTGCTCAAGCGCAAAGGGACCGGAGGGCAAGGTGTCCGCCTGGCCGATGGTGAGGACACAGGGTTGACTGCCGTTTACGGCGACCACAAAGGCGATCAAGTCCACTTTGACGTTGTCGGCCTTGCCGGCGGCTCTGTCTTTCCTGAGTCCTATTGCCTGATCGTCCATTATTTGGCCAGCTCGGGGGCACCTTAATCGATTTAGTGTAAGCGTGCCAATTGGCACGTCAACACCCCGCAGCTGCATGGCCATTTTTTTGCTCTTCGCACCTGCACAAAAATGTGCCAAAGGCGACAGCCGCAGCTGGTAACGTAGGGGAAGGGGGGTCCCATGAGCGCTTATGGTGACACCAGGGCGATCACACCGCCGGATATTCGTTCGCGCAAAGGTGGGACGCCGCTCGTCTGCCTTACCGCCTACACCACCCCAGTCGCCCGGCTTGTCGATCCCCATTGTGATGTGGTGCTCGTCGGCGACAGCGTCGGCATGGTTCTCCACGGCCTGCCCTCGACGCTCGGTGTCACGCTGGAGATGATGATCACGCACGGCCAGGCGGTGCGCCGTGGCATCAAGCAGGCGCTGATGGTGGTCGACCTGCCGTTCGGTTCCTACGAGGAAAGCCCAGAGCAGGCTTTCCGCAATGCCGCGCGCGTCATGGCCGAGACCGGCTGCACGGCCGTCAAGCTCGAAGGCGGCGAAGCGATGGCAGAGACGATCGGCTTCCTCGCCGCACGCGGCGTGCCCGTCATGGCCCATGTCGGATTGACGCCGCAGGCCATCAACACCATCGGTGGCTACCGCGTACAGGGCAGGGGCGGGGATGCCGAGCGCATCAGGCGCGACGCAATTGCGGTGGGCGAAGCGGGCGCCTTTGCGGTCGTCCTGGAGAAGGTTCCTGAGGCGCTCGCCCGCCGGATCACCAAGGAGGTGGCGACCCCGACCATTGGCATCGGTGCCTCGGCAGCCTGTGACGGCCAGATTCTCGTCGTCGACGACATGCTGGGCCTCTTCGGCGACTTCCGGCCCAAGTTCGTCAAGCGCTATGCTGAACTCCGGGAGGCGGCTGCGGCTGCGATCGCTTCCTATGCGCGCGAGGTGAAGGAGCGCCAGTTTCCCGCCGCAGAGCACGTGTTTGCCGATGCGCCCAAGCCCGCCGACACGGACGCCACCAAGAGCGGAGAAGCAGCGTGAGCGTGCCGATCGTCAGGAGCGTTGACCAGCTTCGCGAAAGCGTCGCCGCATGGCGCTGCGAAGGTGTGAGGATAGCCCTGGTGCCAACGATGGGCGTCCTGCATGAGGGCCATCTCAGCCTGGTGCGCGCTGCACTCGAGAAGGCAGACCGTGTGATAGTGACGCTCTTCGTCAACCCGAAGCAATTCAACAGCCAGGCCGATCTTGCCGCGTATCCCCGCACCGAGAACGAGGATGCCGCCAAACTGGCACCGGTTGGCGCGCACCTGCTTTATGCGCCAGATGCAGAGGAGATGTATCCGGCGGGCTTCGCCACCACCGTTTCGGTTTGCGGTGTCAGCGAAGGCCTGTGCGGTACATTCCGGCCGGGGCATTTCGACGGCGTGGCGACCGTCGTCGCCAAGCTCTTCCTGCAGACCAGCGCTGACTTCGGCTTCTTTGGCGAAAAGGACTTTCAGCAAATTCACCTGGTCAGGCGCATGGCCCGGGATCTGGATATTCCAATCACCATTGTTGCCTGTCCGACAGTCCGTGAAGCCGACGGTCTTGCGCTATCATCGCGCAATGTGCGGCTCTCGCCAGCGGAACGCGCTGTTGCTCCCAAGCTATCATCGGTCCTGCTCAAGACGGCTGAGCGGCTTGAGCGCGGCTCACCCATCATGCCAACGCTTGCAGAATCTCGCGCAGCAATTCTGACTGCAGGCTATCGCGAGGTCGAATACCTGGAACTTCGCGATGAGGCAGATCTGCAGCCGATAACAAGCCTCGATCGACCGGCACGGTTGCTTGCCGCCGCCTGGCTCGGCGGCACACGGCTCATAGACAACGTCAGACTATTTCGGATTGGTTCAACAGATTAGCCACGTTCTCGGCACGCGCCGTATTCGTCCGGGATCATCTAAAACAAGGTCTCTGCCTGGCAGTGAGCGTTACGGAGGTTGCGCACAGGACACATGCATCGCGTGTTTGAGAACTTCGTCGAGCAACTGTCTGCAAGTGTTGATGCTGCCGATCTCTGTGAGGCAATGGCCTCCGCTGCAGCCGGCTTCGACTTCCCGCTATTCGCCTATTTCACCTACCCGTCAGCCTCCGGCGACGCCCCCCAATTGATTTCAAACTATCCTTCATCCTGGACGTCACGTTATCTGCAACAGCGGTACCACAATCTCGATCCGGTCATCCTGCGCGGGCTGCAAGGCTGGGATACATTCGATTGGGGTGTGGATCGCGCTCGGCACTGTCTGCCGAATTCGCAGCAACAAATTCTAGAGAGTGCGGCTGAGTTTGGCATCTGCGGCGGCCTGACGATGTCCATGCATGATCATCTCGGCCGGTTTGCTGCCCTGACCTTTGCTTCCGACGAGTCCCGTCCGCCTCTGTTGCGGTCACTGGCACGTTACGAAAAAGCATTGCAGCTGGTGGCCATCAACTTTCATATCCATGTCCGGCGAAGGCTCGCCGATCATCGCGTGGTGGATGGTGTAACGCTCACCCCGCGGGAGTTCGAGTGCCTGAAATGGGCGGCGCGCGGCAAGTCGGCTTGGGATACTAGCCAGCTTCTCGGCGTCTCAAAGCGCACCGTGACCTTTCATCTGGAAAACGCCAAGGCAAAGTTTGGCGTTCGAACGATCAACCAAGCCGTTGCACGAATGGCTGCCTCCGGCCTGACGAGATCCTGATTCTCAGCCACGATACCTGTAAACCTCTACAGGCTGCATCGCTGTCAGCTTTGCCCTTCGATGGCGGGAACACATCCCACATGGAGGCGACCATGATGCAACTGATAGCACCAGACTCTTACAGTGATTTTGCAGGCGAGCTCAAAGAGATGCACGGGCTCAGGTTTCGGGTGTTCAAGGAAAGGCTCGATTGGGAAGTTGATACCGAAGACCAGATGGAATCCGATCCGTTTGATGCTCTCAAGCCTGTCTATCTGCTCCTCAAAGGATCCGACTGGCGAATTCGCGGTTGCGTGCGTCTTTTGCCCAGCACCGGACCCACAATGTTGCGCGACACCTTCCCGGTGCTGCTGGGTGCTGACGTCGTGCCCTCGACCACCGACATATGGGAGAGCAGTCGTTTCGCGCTCGATCTTCCTCCGTCGGCGCCCAAGGCAGCGGGCGGGCTGGCCCAGGCGACCTACGAGCTCTTCGCGGCCATGATCGAGTTCGGCTTGGCCAAGGATCTGACCCGGATCGTAACGGTGACGGACACGCGCATGGAGCGGATCCTCCGCCTTGCTACGTGGCCATTGTCGCGCATCGGAGAACCCAAGTGCGTCGGCAAAACGGAGGCGGTGGCTGGGTTTCTCGAGATTTCCCACGCGAGCCTTTTGCGCATCCGCAGCAGGGGACGTCTGAGCGGACCGGTACTGTGGCAACCGGTTCTAGGCCCGTCAGCATAGCGCCATTGTGGACACCTGTGCCATGAAGGATGCTGGTTTGCCCAAGGAAGCGACGGTCGGCCTTGTATGCTGGCCGGACTGGCGTCGCCAGGACGCTTACCACTACGCCAGACGATTGCCACGCACTGGCTGGGCCTGGGAGTTTCTTCGGCGCAATCCACAATTCCAGCGCGACCACGCCAAAATGGCACCGTCCGCCTGCTTTGTCGGAACCCAGGCCGACATGAAGATAATCGAGTTGACGACAGAATCAGCTTTCCTAAGACAATGGAGCCTCCTTTTTCGCGGACGCGCCACAGTCGGACGCTACATCGGCGAGGGTCTTTTGGGATCCGCGCGATTGCGCCTGTATTCTACGAGCGGCCGCGGAGCCGCTGGGGCTCGACCACGATTTTGAACCGCTTCACCTTTCTTCGCTCTCATGCTGCAAGGACATCCTGCTGACAGCTGCGGGCATGCAGCACGTGCTGCTGAGGGAGAACTGCCGGAGTCTGCAGATCGCCGTTTCCGGTGCGTCCGTCCTCCGCCCGTTGCGGCTATATGTCGACGCGATCCTTCAGCCGCAGCACCTCAAGTTCCATGTCGCTGCCCTTCAGTTCCTGAACGACATCAATGATTGCCGCCGCGTGTCAGCTGCTTGCTTTCCGCCGGAACACCGCGGAGCGCGTCTGCGTATTGTACTGCAGGCTTTGGATGGCTCGCTGGCGGGAGCATCTCATCAGGAGGTCGCCATTGCCTTGTTCGGGAGACGCCGTGTCGAAGAAGATTGGCGTCATCCAGGCGGCCATCTTCGCGATCAGGTACGTCGCGCCATCCAACGCGGCCGCTACCTGATGGGCGGCGGCTACAGACAGTTCCTGAGGTAATTGGAGTGGTTGCGATTGTCTTATACGAACGCGCAACCTCCATTTTCTCACTGCAATGGTGCGTTGCACAAAACGTGGCAAGCGCCTAGTTCTTCCGCGGCGAATCGGGTTTCGGCGAAACACCGGGACCCAACTTCGTCGATAAGTGCATTCATGACCTGAGGACCCCGATGACCGTTATGAACTCCGACAAAGCCGGCGCTGCAAGCCTTGAGACAATCGCGCGAAACGGCAGCATGCTGCGTCGCATAGCCGTACGCATTCCGACCTACCTGTCGGATATTCGCGAGAACCCGGCGTGGCTGCCCATGTTCATGTTGGCGCGCACCATGCCGGCACGGAGAATGCACTGGCGTGGTGCAAAGCCGGTCCGAAGGCCGCAAAGAGCCCAGGACACGATGTTTGCCGGTGTCAATTGCCACGACGTTGTCGACGCGCTGCGGATGGATGGGCTTTTTCCCGGCCTTGTCCTGCCTGCAATGGTGGCTGAAGATGTAGCCGCATTCGCCAGGTGCACACCTTGTTTCGGCAATTTCGATCGCCGACTCGAGTTCATGCCGGCGGAGCATGCGGAGGCTGAGGCGCGATTTGGCCGTCCGTTGCTCAGCGGCCATTATTTCGAGCGCATTCTGGGCTGTAAGTCGGCCGTTGCCATCCAAAACGATCCGCTGCTCATGGATATCGCGGCGCACTATCTCGGCGGCCAGGCGACGCTGATCACGACGCGCGTCTGGTGGAGCTTCCCGACCGGCCAGGCGTCGGACGCGGACAAGAACCTGGCTTCGCTCGGCAAATACCACTTCGACCTGGACGACTGGCGGATGCTGAAGTTCTTTTTCTATCTGGTGCCCGTCGACGAGGGGACCGGCCCGCATATCTATGTTCGCGGCAGCCATGATCGCCGCGCCCTCAAGCACCAATTTACGCTTGTCGTCGGCCATCCAGCGCAAGAGATTCTGGACGTCTACGGCAAGCAGAGTCCGGTCACGCTGACCGGCAAGGCCGGTTTCGGTTTCGTCGAGGATCCGTTCGGGTTCCATATGGGCACCGTGCCGTCGCACAGGCCACGGCTGATGATGGAAGTTGGCTTCGGCGTTTCTCCTCCATCGCGCCGCCGCTTCCATGGCGAGCCTGTGATCCGCTGATTTCGAAAAGTCCCGAAACAGCCTTCCCGTTGTGAGGGAAGATAAGGCTATGCCGCCAATCGATCTGTTCCGGGCCAAAAGCGGTTGTCTGCACATGCCCTGAACTTGGCTGGTGCAATGAGTCTCGCCATTGCTCCAGCCAGCGCATCAGTGCCTGTTTAATCGAGGTTAGATGGCAGTGCGCCCAAGAGATCCTCCTCGATATCGCCTGCCGCGCGAAGCCTCAGATGCTCTTCGAAACCTCCTTTACGGACCAAGTCGTCTCGGGTCTCCTTTGAGTGGCCGGAAGGTGGTGCACAGCCGTATCGTGCTTCGGGATCCTGAACGAAGGCGAGGGGCGGTTTGTTCCTCGCGCGGCGCATGCAGCGGTGCCGGCATGACAGCTTCGTCTTGGATCCCGATGCTCGGCAACGTCGGCGGTGAAGGCTCTGTCTAGGCGGCTTACGTGACTCCAATGCAGGAGATCGACCATCTCCTGTTCGAGCACATTCGTTGGCGATCACCGTCGCGGCGCTACGGACGCCGCGGCGCCTGCGATCAATGCAGTTTGCCGACTAGCCGAGCGTATTCGGCTTCAGCCCTGCCATATGACCCATCTGCCAGCGCAATTAGACGCGCGCGATCAAGAATGACTACCTCTCCTCGCATTGAGCGTATCAGACCTTGGCCCTCCAAGGTTTGCAGCGCTATGGTGACGCCGGGCCGCCTGACACCGAGCATAACTGATAAGAACTCGTGCGTAATCGCAAAGCTATTCCCGTCGACGCGATCATCACACATCACCAGCCATCTTGAGAGCCTGTCGACTATGTTCATCCGGGCATTGCTGAGCGCGGTGAAGCTTGCCTGGAGGTGAAAGTAGTGAACGTAGCGGAGCAGAAAGGTTCGCAAGGTTGGGCTTGTCAGAAGCGCCTTGGTGAAGAGGCCCGCGTCGATAACAAAGGCTCGGGCTTCTAATTGGACGTAACAATCGTGCGTTGACCGGTCATCGCCCATGATAAGCGCTGAGCCGGTCATGCCCTCACAACCAATGATTCCGATCTCAGCTTCGATACCAGGCCGCAGCTCGCCCACCACTGACCCGAGACCGCTCTCGAAGAAGTACACGGTGCTGATTGGTGACCCCGCCACTTCGAGATGCGTCTTCAGCCCAAGGGAGACGCTTTCGAAATGAGGTTGCAGCAATGCCAAATCTGCCGAGCACATTCGAAGCAGCAGCGAATTGCGATAGATCGAATTTTGGCCGGTGTCGCGTTGCGCGGCAGTGTGAGTTTGTGAACTGGAGTCTGTCATAGCTCCCTCTCCCTATTGGGGGCGGAAGCATGTTGATCGCTCACAGCCAACGGACGCCCTTGGAGTTGCCGTCGATGGCACACTCTATGCCTGCGGACCGCGGATGTCCCATTCTTAATTTAATTGCATTGATCGGCCCGAGCCAAGCTTTGGCGCACCCGCTCTAACGCGGCATTCAGATGCTCCAGAAATTCGTCATCGCTTTTGGTCGCCAAGCCGACTTGTCGAGCGCGAGTTACAATGCGCTCCTGGAGTGAAACCGCTGTCTCATAGTGGTCCACGATCATCTGAAATGAAGCGCTCATTGGGGCGGATTCAAAGAGCTGTGCCATTCTGGCAATGTAGTTCCAAGATGATGAGAGTCCATGCGGCCGCCGCTTGGGTAACAATCGTACAATATACCTAAGACTGGCCGCGCTCTTTGGTTATCCTCCCAGAAATCCGTAGCCTCGCGAGGCGCAGCTTCTCTTCGCCCTCCGACCTCGTGACCGGCGGACCAGTCCCGGCTTCGTCCATTCGGCCTTGTTCTTCTTATGCTCCTTCGGGACCGGGCCGCCGACCTCGCCCTGCACACGATTCCACAGCGTTTGCCTCTTGTAGGCCTTGAAGGCTACTATCGGCCGCCCTTGTAGGGCCGCTTTCAGCCATGATCACTTCGGGGCGCTGAACGAAGCGCGTGCTTGTCGACTCTGTCGGTCGTCGCAGACGCTTACGGAGGCCTCACCGCAGAGGGCGATGCGAACTCCGGCTCGACGACGGCTGTCAAATCAGACTGCTGTGGATGCACTACCACCGATCGGTACTAGGATTCTCGACCTCGGTAATAAGCTGGTCTGTACAGCTAGCGACCTTCCTGCCTAGCAATATCAAAAGTCAAACCCCGCCGAAGATGCATATGCCTGGCAGCACGCGTCGGTCTTTGGCCACGCACCTGCCAAACCGAAATCAAGTAGCCCGCCATCGCGCGACCCTCAACGCGATCTTGATCATTGCAGTGGGGCAATAACTTATCTCTTTGGAGCTTGGTGGTCATATATAGGCGCCCAAGCCGGCGCTAATATTGCATGGAGCTAAAATGCCCGCTAAGATTTCTTGGGTGTTAGCTGGCGGGTGTTTGATGCGGTTTCATTGTCTAGGCGCGGTCGCTCTGGGTCTGGCGTCCTTCATCAGCAGCGCTCATGGCCAAGAATCCTGCGACCCTAACTACACAGGCGCCTGTGTTCCAATCGCCAGCGATGTCGACTGTTCCTCCGGAAAGGGCAATGGTCCCGCATACGTACACGGGCCGGTCTCTGTCGTAGGCACCGATATCTATGATCTTGACCGAGACGGCGACGGAATAGGTTGCGAAAACGGCTAGAGGAGGCAAGTCGCCCTCCAACTTCATGACGGCACCAGCCCATCCGCTGTTGATGGTAACGGTCACCTCCGAGTTGAGGGTGAGCAACGTTCCCAGCCATTTGCATCAAATATCAGGACCTCGTAAATGCGACTTATGGCGACTCTGCGGTACGACGGTCGAACACCTTCCACGTCTCAACCGTCTCCTGCCTTACGTTTTGTCAATTGGTAGCTGATTGTAGAATGTGCCAGTAACTGGGATGCTCATCGCGTTCCACATGCGCGAGCCCTGATGCGCGTCAGTTATTTTTACTCTCCGGTCACGATTGAGACCACTGGCCCGGGCGATGTTCCCCGAGAAGAACAAAGAGGTAGATGGTGCCGGCATGGTCCCACCAATGCTCTCCCCTTGTGAACGGCATCCAAACTTTTCGGCGGGCTTGAACAGAGGCCACCTTTGGCGGCTGTCGAGGGCTGATGATAGATTCCATTCCAGCTCTTTCTGATGTGTCGTCCGAACAGTGAACGAAAGTAGAACATATAGTTCAAGCGCGAATCGACTGTGAGAGGGATGAGCTCCAATTTGGGTCATGCCTGACGCTGGTGGAAGACGAAATTGCGGTGGCGACTGGAAGCTCAGCGATGCACCAAATGAAACTGGGCAGCTGGTGCTGTCCGCTGCGGCGCTATGACGTCAGACGATGGTATCTGCCGAATGACCTGGGGAATCTTCGGGGACGTCGAGGCCGACGTGGTCGGAAGCAAACTGAGTTGCAGGCGGTGCGGCAGGAACGACCATATGCAAGCTGAGATGCCTGTCGCCGTCTCCGCGTTCCAGGCCGACGTTCTCTGCATTCCGAGGCCTGGTGAGCGATACGGGTTCGCCTGAGTGTGTCAATGGCGCATTTAGCAACGGCCTGGTACACGATTCACCGCGGTGCGAGCTGATCGAAACTGGCTTGGTCGATTGCATCGTAATAGCGCCGCCCACGAGGAAAGATTTTTCTATCCTTTGCGGTTGGGGTCGCATGACGCGATTGTCGGACGCAACAAGCCAGCTTGGCAATAGGCAGAGGCTGTCCACACTGTACTCCCTAATGCCAATCCATACCTAACGAGACCGCCATGCCGTCACCTCCAGATTTCACCGACGATTTTCGCTCCGAGCTGATCACGCTGCTGCGCTGGCGCAGGGATGTGCGGCGCTTCGAGCCGACGGCTCTGCCAGAGGGTACGCTGGAACGCCTGCTCGAGCTCGCCAGCATTGCGCCCTCCGTTGGCCTCAGCCAGCCCTGGCGCTTCGTAGTCGTCGAGAGCCTCAAGCGGCGCACTGCCGTGAGAGACTGCTTCGAGCGCTGCAATGCCGAGGCGCTCACGCGCTTTTCGGGAGAGCGCGCCGCACTCTATGCCCGGCTGAAGCTTGCCGGGCTCGACGAGGCGCCCTGTCAATTCGCGGTCTTCGCCGACCGCACGACCCGACAAGGCCATGGGCTCGGTCGCATGACCATGGCGGCGACCATCGACTATTCGGCCGTCATGGCAGTGCACACACTGTGGGTGGCGGCACGGGCGGAGGGCATCGGCATGGGCTGGGTGTCGATCCTCGATGCGACCGAGATGGCCGAAATTCTCGACACGCCGCCCGAATGGACGCTGATCGGCTATTTCTGCCTCGGCTATGCCAGCGAGGAGCACGACATGCCGACCTTGGAACGCGAATGCTGGGAACATCGGCGGCCGCCGGTGGTGATCAGGCGGTAGTGGGGCTGCCCATCATTCGCCTCTTCCCTGGCGATGAGCTTGACGCAGATCGGGTCGCCCTTCGCCACATTGCCATTCCGACCGAAGCCGAGGTTCGTGTTCTTGCAATGGCCAGGAAAGAGCAGCATGACAAGCGCGACCGCAGCGAAGATGGCGCTTGCGACAACCGGGCTGAAGCCGGGCATGGAGGTGGTCGACCTCTGTTGCGAGGCGGCTGTGCCGATCGCCACGATCGCCCGCCATGTCGTCGCACTACGCCGACCAGCTGGAGGCCGCGCAGCGCCGGCTGACCGGCGTCGGCGCGACCAATTGCGAATTCGTCGCCGGCTACGCGCTACGAACTCGCTACTCTGGTGTCACGCCCCGTCGAGTCTTCACGGCCAACGCCTTCGACGGCGTCCCGGACCGACCGCGGCTGGCACGTGCCGTGCGCGAGGCGCTCGCCCCCGGCGGACATTTGTTATCGTCAACTGACACCGGCAGCCGCGCGAGAAGACGACGGTCCTGAAGCGAACTCAGGCTGTCGCCAAGACAGACCATCGCCGATGCCCAAGTCGGCGGCACCATGCTCCTAGATGCCGACTGCCTGACAAGGGGTCGCAGGCCCGTCATCCGTCCACTGTCCAAGGCCTCCTGGCCTTTCCGAGGCCGTGATCCTGCCGCGGGTGTGAGTTTGCGATCCTCATAAGAGCGTCAGGCGCGAATAGAAGTTTGGGTCGTGGCTCCACAGCGGCCGACCTATCCATCGGGTGGATGGTAGTTATCACAACAATCAATTTTACCAATATTATGGAATTCTACTACAAGGCCGCCACTTAAAGCGGCCGGACGGGTATCCGTCTCGCGTGGGCTGGTGCTGCCCGCAAAGATGCGGAGACGAACATGTGCGGGATTGTTGGCATCGTTGGGCAACAGCCGGTGTCGGATCGGTTGATCGGCGCGTTGAAGGGTTTGGAATATCGCGGCTATGATTCCGCCGGCGTTGCGACGATCATCGAGGGTGCCTTGCACCGCCGGCGCGCCGAGGGCAAGCTCGTCAATCTCGAGACGCGACTGAAGGAAGAGCCGCTGAGCGGCAACGTCGGCATCGGCCACACGCGTTGGGCAACCCACGGGGCCTCGACCGAACGCAATGCGCACCCGCACTTTAGCGACGGTGTCGCCGTAGTCCATAACGGCATCATCGAGAATTTCACCGAGCTGAAGGACGAATTGGCGGCGGATGGCGCCGAGTTCCAGACCGACACCGACACCGAGGTCGTTGGGCATCTCTTGGCAAGATACCGCCGAGAGGGCATGAGGCCGCAAGAGGCCACGCGTGCCATGCTGAAACGCGTCAAGGGCGCTTATGCGCTTGCCATCCTCTTCGAAGATGAACCGTCGACCATCACGGCGGCGCGCAACGGACCACCGCTCGCGATCGGCCACGGCGACGGCGAGATGTTCCTGGGCTCCGACGCGATCGCCCTTGCTCCCTTCACCAATGAAATTACCTATCTCATCGACGGCGACTGGGCCGTTCTCGGCAATTCGGGCGCCCATATCTTCGATGTCGACGGCCGTCCCGTCGAGCGTCCGCGCCATATCTCCACGGCCGCGGCCGATCTCGCCAACAAGGGCAACCATCGCCACTTCATGGAGAAGGAGATTTACGAGCAGCCCGAGGTCATAGCCCATGCTCTCCAGCATTACATTAACATCATAGACAGTCGCGACATGGTTCCTGGCATTGATTTCGCCAAGGTCCCGAGCTTGGCGATCTCTGCCTGCGGGACCGCCTATTTCGCCGGACTGATCGGAAAATACTGGTTCGAGCGCTATGCGCGCCTGACGGTTGAAATCGACGTTGCGTCCGAATTCCGTTACCGCGAGATCCCGTTGCCGCCGCAGTCGGCGGCTCTTTTCATCTCGCAGTCCGGCGAAACCGCCGATACGCTTGCGTCATTGAGGTACTGCAAGGAGCGTGGGCTGAAAATTGGCGCTATCGTCAATGCCTGCGAATCGACCATCGCTCGCGAGGCCGATACGGTTTTCCCGATCCTTGCCGGACCGGAGATCGGCGTCGCCTCTACCAAGGCTTTTACCTGCCAGCTTGCCGTTCTAGCAGGACTCGCCATCGGCGCCGCCAGAGCCCGCGGGACCGTCCCCGAAGACGAGCTGCAGGAGCTCGTCAGGAGCCTCGCCGAATTGCCGCGCGTGATGGGCCACGTACTCGAGAGCATCCAGCCGGAAATCGAGTTCTTGTCGCGCGAACTGTCAAAGTGTCGTGACGTCCTGTATCTCGGCCGTGGCACCAGTTTCCCGCTAGCGATGGAAGGTGCGCTGAAGCTCAAGGAGATTTCCTACATCCATGCCGAGGGCTATGCAGCGGGTGAATTGAAGCACGGGCCGATCGCATTGATAGACGAGAACATGCCAGTGATCGTCATCGCGCCCCATGACCGTCTTTTCGACAAGACCGTTTCCAACATGCAGGAAGTGGCTGCCCGTGGAGGGCGGATTATCCTCATCACCGATGAAAAAGGGGCAGCCGTATCGAAACTCGAAACCATGCACACGCTCGTGCTGCCGGTTGTCGACGAGATTATCGCGCCAATGATCTTCTCGCTCCCGATACAGCTTCTAGCCTACCACACGGCGCTCTTCATGGGGACGGATGTGGACCAGCCGCGCAATCTCGCAAAATCGGTCACAGTCGAATGATTGTGCACCTGTACAGGTGGCGATGCGCCTCCAGGAAAGCGGTACCCCTTGTCTGGATCCGAAGCCCGGATGAAACCAGATGACCATTGTTTGCTGCAATTGCGAAACTCGGTAGCGGTTACGAGCGGGTTTTTCGCTGCCTCGCCGGCGGAGATTGTCGAAGGAAGCAGTGTCCGTGCCGAAAGTTCGAGTTGCTGTTCAAGAAAGCCATCGGCGAGAATGGTCCACGAAGGATGGCAGGTCGCATGCGCTACGCCGACCAGGCTCTCAGCACGGGCAGCCTTGATACTTGATCAGAAGCAGGTGAGCCGCCATATTCCGGCCCGGCCAATTCAGCGGCCCATCCCATGCATGAGGCCGGTTCGGCCGAATGGACGACCATTTTTTTTATTTGCTAGGTGTGCGCCTCGGGAGGAATCTCCGAGGGAGCTCCCAGTTCTTGGAGATGTTTATGAAGGATTCGCGCATTCCCGAACCAGTCTTGACGGCTATGTCCCAGGGAACCCACATCGTCCGCGCTTATCGCGAGCACCTTGGATATTCGATCGACGATCTGGCGGTCGCGTGCGGGCTGGCCGCTGAGGAAATCCAAAACATCGAGCGAGGTCTGAGGTACAGCAAGGGCTATCGGGATCGGATAGCGAAATCGCTTTCCATACCTATGGGAATTCTTGAGTCGGAGTTGGACATTTCGGACGCCGCCTGATCAGTCGGATGATCTGCAATGGGTGGACTAGCTGTTGTGATGTGAAGCTTGCGGCTGATGTCGACGCTTGAGTCGATTTGATGCGAATGCCTTCTGGCGCAGCTCGCCGAACAACAAGCGATATAGCCGCCCGGAGTGCTACGAAACGTGCACGACGGCATCGGCTCGCGACGAAGGATTGTAACGGCGAACTCTTCCTAGTTCGGCAAGGCGATGCTGGCTTGAGCATCAACTCGGCCTACGAGAGGGGCTACTCCTAGGCTGAATCGTCCAACATGGCGAGTCGCGCCGCTCTGAAAGTACCATGGCGGGCATCCTGACGTTTCCGGGTTGACTATGGGCGTTCGAACCACGAAAAGGGGCCGCTCTTCGTGAGTGGCGTGGGGGGGGGGGGGGGGGGGCCCCCCCCCCCCCCCCCCCCCCCCCCCCCCGGGGGGGCCGCCCCGCTTGGGAGCACCAGGCGGGGGGGGCGCCGCCGCCCGGGGGGGGGGGGGGCGGGGGGGCGGGGGCCCCCC
>NZ_JAMYPB010000069.1:0-23299 GCF_040320135.1 Mesorhizobium sp. M0772
CGCCCCCCCCCCCCCCCCCCCCCCCCCCCCCCCCCCCCACCCCCCCCCCCGCGCCCGCCCCCCCCCCCCCCGCCCCCCCCGATTCTTTTTGCGGCTGTTGATTTTCTTCCTAAATGGCGGCCGATTTTTGCTTCTGGCCAGCGCCCTGAATGGCTTGGTTTAACAGGCCGTTAACCATATCCCGGTAGTCATGGTTAACCATTCCATGGCGGGCAGACCATACGGTCGATGGGCTTATGCCTACCCCCTTGATGAAGTTGATCCGGCGTGTTCGGGACACGCCAGTGTTTGAAAAGGGGTAAATATCTTGGCTAGCATCATGACGAACGCTTCGGCTCTGACCGCGCTGCAGAGCCTGAACAACACCAACAAGCAGCTTGAAACCACCCAGTCACGCATTTCGACCGGCTACCGCGTCGCCACCGCCAGCGACAACGCCGCCTACTGGTCGATCGCCACCACGATGAAGTCCGACAACAAGGCGCTTTCGGCCGTTCAGGACGCGCTTGGCCTCGGCGCCGGCAAGGTCGATACCGCCTACACCGCCATCACCGACATCAAGGACCAGGTCGACCTGATCAAGGCCAAGCTGGTCACTGCACGCAGCGCCAGCAAGGACGACCAGCAGAAGATCGCGACCGAAATCAAGGCCATCCAGGACCAGATCAAGTCGTCGGTCACCAACGCCTCCTATGCCGGCTCGAACCTGCTGCAGAACGACGCTGCTGCGACCTCCGACCTGAAGATCGTCGCGTCCTATAACCGCACCGGCACGACCGTCGCCATCGACACCATCGACGTCAAGGCGGCCGACACGCAGGTTCTCGATCTTCCTGGCACTGGCGGCATCGTCGGCGCTCTGCTGGCGACGACCTTCTTCGATCCCAGCACCACCCAGGTCCTCCCGGCGGCCATCGACACCGCACTCGGCGCCGTTGAAACGGCGCTTGCCAAGCTGTCCACGGGTGCCGCCTATCTCGGCGCCGCCAAGTCGCGCATCGACACCCAGAAGAGCTTCCTGTCGAACCTCTCGGACTCCATCGACAAGGGCGTCGGCGCGCTGGTCGACGCCGACATGAACAAGGAATCCACGCGGCTGCAGGCCCTCCAGGTCCAGCAGCAGCTCGGCATCCAGTCGCTGTCGATCGCCAACGGCAACTCGCAGTCGATCCTGGCGCTGTTCAAGCAGTAAGCCTGACCCGGCTTTCTCTTCCTTGAATAGGCCGCGCCAACAGCGCGGCCCTTTCCTGTATGGGTGTGTTTTGACGCATGTCGTTGACCCGGAACCGCTGCACACTTCCGGGCGACATGCTCTATCATCTTCGCACAAGCTTCGCGGTCTAGTGTTCCCACGGAATATCATGCTGGGAGCGCTTGAATCGTGCCGCAACAGATCCAGAGCATCATCTCGAATCTCAGGGCATTTGGCGTCAGGCGCCTTGCCATGCTGGCCGGCATTGCCGCATTGGTGATGGCCGTCATCGGCATCGGCTCGGTCTATCTCAACCGCCCGGCCTATGAGACGCTCTATGTCGGGCTCGATCGCTCCGACGTGAACCAGATCGGCCTGGTGCTCGGCGAAGCCGGCATCGGCTTCGACGTCGGCTCCGACGGCACCTCCGTGCTGGTGCCGGCCGGCACCACCGCGCAGGCGCGCATGCTGCTCGCCGAAAAGGGCCTGCCGACCAGCGCCAATGCCGGCTACGAACTGTTCGACAATGTCGGTTCTCTTGGCCTGACCTCCTTCATGCAGCAGATCACCCGCGTGCGCGCGCTGGAAGGCGAGATCGCCCGCACCATCCAGTCGATATCCGGCATCAAGGCCGCCCGCGTTCACATCGTCATGTCCGAGCGCGCCAATTTCCGCCGCGACGAACAGCAACCCTCCGCCTCGGTGGTCATCCGCTATTCCGGCATCGACGCCGAAAAGAGCGCCATGTCGATCCGCCATCTCGTCGCCGCCGCCGTGCCGGGCCTGTCGGCCGACAAGGTTACCGTGCTCGATTCCAACGGCAACCTTCTCGCCGCCGGCGACGATCCCTCCAACACAAGTGCTGCCCGCACGCTCGGCGTCGAGCAGACCGTCGAGGCGCAGATCGGCGACAACATCCGCCGCGCGCTGACGCCTTATCTCGGCCCCGACAATTTCCGCGCCAGCGTCAAGGCCGATGTCAACACCGACACCCGCCAGACCGAAGAGACGATCTTCGATCCGGAGTCACGCGTGGAGCGTTCCGTGCAGTCGGTGCGCGCCAACGAAAACAGCAATCAGAGGCAGGCCTCGACCCCGGCCACCGTCGAGCAGAACCTGCCCGAGACCCAGGCGACCAGCACCGATGGTCCGCAGACGTCATCGGAGAATGATCGCAAGGAGGAGATCACCAATTACGAGATCAACTCCAAGAAGATCGCCACAGTCTCGAACGGCTATTCCGTCACCAAGATGTCGATCGCCGTCGTCGTCAATCAGCAGCGGCTGATGACCATCCTCGGCAAGGACGCAACGCCCGAGCAGATCGCCAAGCGCGTTGCCGACATCCAGAAGATGGTGGCTTCGGCCACTGGCTTCGACGACAAGCGCGGCGACATCATCGATGTCTCGGCCGTCGAGTTCATCGACGGGCTCGACGGCGAGGCGGTCGAACAGCCGGGCATAATGGCGTCGATCGGAACCCATGCCGGTACGATGATCAACGCCGGCGCTTTCATCGTCGTGGTGTTCCTGGTCGCCTTCTTCGGCCTGAGGCGTATGGCCACCGCGCTGAGCGCGCGGCCGACGCCGGCACTTGCCGGTCCGAGCTTCGACGACGTCCAGCGTTCACTGCCGACACCCGAAGCCGCCAGCGCCGAACAGGCGCCGGCTGCCTTGCCCGGCAGCCGCCCAGGCCCGACTCCACTCGACGATCTTCGTCAGAAGATCAGGCCGGCGCCGCAGGAGCGGCTTGCCCGCATGGTCGACATCAATGAGGAGCGCACCGCGCAGATCCTGCGCAAATGGGCGGCCCAGGAAGCAGCGGTATAGACCATGGCCTCGGCAGCGCTTTTCGACCTTTTGCCGGATTTCGGCGCACGCAGCCAGCGTGCCGGCCAGCCCTCGCTCGCCGCCATGGCCGAGCCAAGGCCGGAGACGTCGGCGCCGCAGGCCGACATCGGCGCGCTGATCGCCGAAGCGGTCATCGATGCCGAAGCCGCCCTTGAAGCCCGCCTTGCCATCGCCCACCAGGCAGCGCTCGAGGCGCAGAGACAGGCCAACGCCGATGAAGCAAAGGCCTTTCTGGAAAGTTTCGGCGGCGATCTCGGCGCGGTCGTCACTGCCCGTATCGAGATCATGGAGGCCAAGGTCAGCGACCTCGTCGGCGCCACCATTGCGCGCATCATTGGCGGCCTTGTCAGCGACGATCTGCAGAAGCGTTCGCTGGAAACCCTTGCCGGCACGATCCGCGAAGCCGTCGGCGACAGCGAGGCGGTGCGCATCGCCGTGCGCGGACCGCTGTCATTGTTCGAGACGCTGAAGGCTTCGCTCGGCCCACGCGCGGCCAATCTCGATTTCGTCGAGGCGCCCGGCTTCGACCTTACCGTCGCCATTGACGAGGCGGTGTTCGAAACCCGCATTGCCGAATGGTCGGCCGCCTTGTCGGAGGCCCTGTCATGAGCGAGGGCCCTCTTACGAACGAGTGGACGTCATGAGCGTTGTCGAGGCCGCAGACGCCAGGCATGAGATCATCATCGTGCGGCGCAACCACGACGACCACGACGACGCCCACCATGGCGGCGTCTGGAAGATCGCCTTTGCCGATTTCATGACTGCCATGATGTGCTTCTTCCTCGTCATGTGGCTGATCAACGCCGCCAACGAGCAGACCAAGGCAGCCGTCGCCAGCTACTTCAATCCGGTCAAGCTGGTCGATCGCAACGCCAGCCGCAAGGGCCTCGAAGACCTCGGCGATGGCCCGAGCAAGGTCGGGCTGACGGCGGACGACCCGCGGGACAAGACCAGCAAGGCCGGACAGGACGGCGTCGGCGGCGCCGGTACTTCCGACAAGAAGCAATCGAAGGAATCGGCGCCAAAGACGGATCTTTCCGACGAGCATCTGTTTGCCGATCCCTATGCGGTGCTGTCGGAAATCGCCACCGACACCGGCGTCATGCAAAATGTCAGCGAGAAGGGCGATGGCGGCGCGCAGGCGTCCGGCCCGGCTACCGGCGCATCCGGCGGCCAATCCTACCGCGACCCGTTCGCGCCGGATTTCTGGTCGCAGCAGGTGGCTGCACCAGGCGCCGAAGCCACCGCCGAACGCACCAAGATCGAAGGCGATCCCCTGAAGCCGGGTGACAAGGCGGCACAGACGCAAGTGGCGGAGGTGAAGGCCGTGCCGGCCGCGCCGCCAGTGGCCGCGGCGCCGCTCGAGCCGCTGGCGAAATCCGTTTCCGATAAGCCGCTGACCAAGGCTGAAGCCAAAGCAGAGGCCAAGGCTGAAGCAGCGAAGGCCGAAATTGCAAAGGCCGAAGCCGCCGAAGCACAACCCGCACCCAAACCCGAAGCCGCGGAAAAAGCGCCGACGGCCGCCACTGTTAGAGCCGCGGCGCAGGTCAAGCAGGAACTGGCCGAGGCCTTCAAGCCAGGCGACAAATTGCATAATGGCGTCTCCGTCGAAGCCACCGACAAGGGTGTCGTCATTTCGATCACGGACCAGTTCGATTTCGGCATGTTCGAGATCGGATCGGCGGTGCCTAGGCGTGAACTGGTGCTGGCGATGGAAAAGATCGGCCGCATCGTCAACGAGCAGAAAGGCACGATCAGCATCAACGGCCACACCGACGCGCGGCCGTTCCGCAGCGACACTTACGACAATTGGCGGCTGTCCACGGCGCGCGCCCATTCCGCCTATTACATGCTGGTGCGCGGCGGCGTCGACGAGCGCCGCATCACCGAGGTCGCCGGCTTCGCCGATCGCGAGCCGAAAATTGCAGCCGACCCGATGGCGGCCGCGAACCGCCGCATCGAAATCCTGATGGCGACCGACGGATGAGGCGCGCCGCCATCATCGGCCGCGCCGTCGGGCTGCTGCTGCTGAGCGCTGTCCATCCGCCATCGGCCTTCGCCGAGGACGGCTTGCAGCCCTATCAGCTGGTGCGCTCGCTGCAGCTTGTGCAGGACCGCATCGCCGCCGGCGATCACGCCGCGCTGCCGATGCAGGCCAAGCTGCTCGAAATGGCCGACACAAGGCTGCGCGCGGCGGACGCAGATGATTTCAGCGACCCGAAGAATTTTCGCGCCTTGCTGGTCTATGGCATGAGTGGCGGCAACCCCGTCACCGTCGAGGCGGCGGTGTCGCGCGCCAAGACCGACCCGCAAAGCCTGACCATCGCCAAGGGCATTGTCGATTATCTGAACGGCCGGCAGGCGGCTGCGATCGAGGCGCTGAAGCCGATCGATCCGATGACCCTGCCCCCCGATGTCGGTGCCTTTCTGGCGCTGGTCAAGGGCTCGCTTCTCGCCACCGAGCAACCGGTCAGCGCGCTTGCGCTGCTCGACGATGCTCGCCTGCTCAGCCCCGGCACGCTGGTCGAGGAAGCAGCACTGCGCCGCTCGGTCGGCATCGCCGCCGCGCAAGGCGACGGTGCGCGTTTCGCGCTTGCCTCAACCCAATACGTCGAAGACTACCTCTATTCGCCCTATGCCAGCCAGTTCGCCGACGCCTTCGTCTCCGGCGTCATCACGCTGCACATGGCGATCAGCCAGGACAAGCTCGCCGACATCACCGCAATGATGGATCCAGAACGCGAGAAGGTGATCTATCTGCGCATCGCCCGCCGCGCCGCGATCGACGGCTTTGCCGATCTCTCCGCCTTTGCCTCGGCCAGGGCTGAACGGGGCCGCGACGGCATCCACAATCAGGACGATCCGCGCGCCCAGCTCTATTCCAGCCTGTCCACGGTAACGTCCGGCACCATCGGCGAGGTCCGCGCCAAGCTGGACAAGATCGATCGCAACCAGCTTTCGCAAAGCGACCGCGACCTGCTCGATGCCGCGCAGGCCGTGGCGGGTGAAGTCATCGCCCCGCCGGCGCCGCTGCCTGCCGAAAAGCCCGCACCTGCCTCGGCCAGTCAGGAGCCGGTCAAGACCGCGGCCGTGGAAAAACCCGACGAGCCAGAGCTGCCGCCGGTCGAAGGCGCGATGCCGGAACAGCCAGCCGCCACAACGTCGAGTGAACAGCCCGCAACCGACCGACCGAAGGCGGCAAGTGAGCCGGCCGCGCAGGCACCGAGCACGCCAGAGGCAAAGGCGGCGGAAACGCCTGCAGTCGCCTCGGCCAGCGATGCGGCTCCGGTCGTGCCGGCATCGGTGCCGGCCCCCGCCGCAGTAGAGCCTACCGATCCCACCGACGCCGCCATGGCGAGGACGCGTCGCCAGCTCGATTTGATCGACCAGATGCTTGGAGCAGCCCCGAAATGACCACCAATGTTGGCCAGGCCCTGCCGGCTCCCGCGCACGCCGGATCGAAGCAGTCGGCCTCAAACGCCAAAGGTGGCGACAAAAGCTTCGGCGACATGGTGCGCGGCGACGACGATGCGCCGACACCGATAGGCCAGGGAGCAATTGAGGCCGCGTCGCACGAGCTGCGTTGGGCCAAACGCAGCCCTGCCGGTCCCGGCAAAAGCGAAATCCCACACACCCAGTCTGGCAAAACGGGGACGAAATCCGCTGCCGGCAAGGCCGCAAAAGAACATGCCGATAGTGGCCCGGACAAACCATCCAAGGACGCTGAGGTGGCCGGACGAGACGCGGATGCAGGATCGCTGCAGGATCATTTGCCACTGGTGCTGGCGCTGCACGATATCAGGCATTTCTCAACGGTCCGGACAAGCGGGAACGGCATCGCGACGAATGGACAGACTGGGCAACCGGCGCCCGCTGGCGAGGCCATTTCTGCACAGACGTCGCCTCTGAAGAGACACCGCGCAGCGTCCGGCATTGACAACAGACTCGACACGACGACGCGATCGGAACGGGCCAAGCCCGGTACCAGCGTTTCCGCACAGGATCAGGGGCAAAAGCTGCCCGCGATCGGGCTCCAGTCCGGCAAACTGCCGCACCAGGATGGTCCGACGCCTCCTCTACCGGCGGACCAGACGGCAAGCGACGTTTCGGCACCCGAGGCAAAACGGTCCGCGCCGTCGGCGAAGTCCGTCGATGGAGCCCATTCCGCGGCATCGGCCACACAGGGAAAACAGCCGCCATTCGCTGCGCGCGTCGACATTGTTGCCGAACAGAGCTTCCCGGCCCCGGCGCAAAACCCGATGAACCAGACGACTTCGGCGCTTATCGACGTGCTGGCTTCGGACAACGGACTGCGGCAAGCGGTTTCGACGCCGTCGACGAGCGCCCAGACGGCCGGTTCTGTTGCCGTTCCGACACATATATTGAAGATCGAGCTTCACCCGGCAGAGCTCGGCATGGTCACCGCCAGTCTCAGGCTTTCCGGAGAACAACTTTCGATAGAATTGAAGCCCGAAACCCATGAGGCTTACCGCCGTCTCGCCACCGATAGCGACGCCATCGTGAAGTCGTTGCGCGGGCTCGGCTTCGATGTCGACAAGGTCACCATCCTGCAACCCTCGATAGCGATCCACGCAGCGGCCCGCAGCGATGCAGCGAACTCGCATCCAATGCCGCAAGGCCGCGACCAGTCCGCTTTTCAGCCCGGAAACTCGAGCGGCAACAATACGGGTTCGGACGGCCAGCAGTCGAGAAGAAACCGCAATGACGATGCCCAGGAATTCGGCCGCGCTGGCGCGCCTGCTGGCAAGCGCGCTGGCGACGATATGTTTATCTAGCCTCGCCACCAAGCCGGCCACCGCCGCCACCAACCCTTGCGAGCCCGAGATTTTGCGTGCCGCCGACCGCTATGGCGTGCCCGCCGGCATCCTCTATGCGGTCGGGCTGACCGAGACCGGCAAGAAGGGTAGCTTGCAACCTAATGCGTTGAATATAGAGGGGAAAGCGGTATTTCCAAGGAACCGAACCGAGGCCCTGGCCACCTTCGAAGCAGCCCGGCGCGAGGGCAAGACACTCATCGATCTCGGCTGCATGCAGATCAACCATCACTATCACGCCGCGCATTTCCGCAGCGTCGACGACATGCTCGACCCGCGCCAGAATGTCGACTATGCCGCACGCTTCCTGGCCAGCCTGCATGCGCGTCATGTCAGCTGGTCGATGGCCGTCGCCCGCTACCACGCCGGCCCCGACAATGATCCCGCGCAGAAATTCTATGTCTGCCGCGTCATCGCCAATATGGTCGCCACCGGCTTCGGCAAATGGACCCCGAACGCCCGCAACTTTTGCAACCCTTAGGTGAATAATCTCTTGCGAACGGTTGCAAATCCACGCCCGGCGGGTGACGTGCCACGTCACCCGTTCGGCAACCAACGATACAACCTCCTGATTGCGGTTATTTCGAAACTCGAAATAACTCCCAAGAAAATAGCTACAAGAAATGATGGTTGTTCAGGATTCCCGGCACCGGTTACGGCTCTTCCCACGGGACAGATGATCTGATTCGGAGGCGGGGCCGATGATTGTAATCGTTGACGAGCGTGAGCTCGTAACTGAAGGCTATAATTCACTTTTCGATCGTGAGGGCGTCGCCTGTGCAGGCTTCGCGTCCGGTGAATTCGGCGAGTGGGTGACATCGGCCGCCGACACGGATTTGCGATCGGTCCGAGCCTTCCTCATCGGCGACTGCCGCGAAGGCGCCATCTCGCCACGCCAGATCCGCGACCGCACCGGCGCTCCGGTCATTGCGCTGAGCGAACAGCACTCGCTCGAGAATACGCTGCGGCTGTTCGAGAGCGGTGTCGACGACGTCATACGCAAGCCGGTCCATATCCGGGAGATCCTGGCCCGCATCACCGCCATCCGCCGCCGCGCCCATGAGGACGTCAGCTACACCGAGATCGGCGCCATGCGCATCTTCATGGATGGCCGCGATCCCGAGATCGATGGCCAGCCGCTGCCTCTGCCGCGCCGCGAACGCCGCATCCTCGAATATCTGGCGAGCAACCGCGGACGCCGCGTCACCAAGACCCAGGTCTTCAACGCCATCTACGGCATCTTCGACGAAGAGGTCGAGGAGAACGTGGTCGAGAGCCACATCTCCAAATTGCGCAAGAAACTGCGCGAAAAGCTTGGTCAGGACCCGATAGATTCCAAGCGCTTCCTCGGCTACCGGCTGGTGTTCTGATGCCGGTCTGCGCCAGCCTCGCGCAAGACAAAAATTATATCCTCGCGACCACAGACATGGGCCCAACGATGTTGGGCATTGAGGAGACGTTTCGATGAGCCTTTACGGAATGATGCGGACCGGCGTTTCCGGCATGAACGCGCAGGCCAACCGCCTTTCGGCCACAGCCGACAACATCGCCAATTCCGACACCACCGGCTACAAGCGATCCTCGGCCGAGTTTTCGACGCTGATCATGCCGCAGGTCGGCGGCGCCTATAATTCCGGCGGCGTAAACACCACCATCCGCTCGGCCATCAGCGCCCAGGGCGTGCTGCAGTACACGACCTCGGTTTCCGACCTTGCGGTCAACGGCAACGGTTTCTTCGTCGTCCAGGACCCCAGCGGAACGCCTTTCCTCACCCGCGCCGGCGCATTCGTTCCCGACGCTCAGGGCAGGCTGGTCAACGCCGCCGGCTACCAGCTGATGGCCTACAGCTACGCCAACGGCACACCGGCTGCCACCGCCAACGGTTTCGAAGGGCTGGTGCCGGTCCAGATCTCCGACCAGGAAATGACCGCGACGCCCAGCACCGCGGGCAACTTCAACGCCAATCTGCCGGCCGGCGCCACGCCGCCCGCCGGTCCGCTGCCGTCCACCAACAGCCCGACGGCGGAATACACGTCGAAATCCTCGATGGTCACCTACGACAATCTCGGCAACAAGAAGCTGCTCGACCTCTATTTCACCAACACCGGGACCGGCACCTGGTCGGTCTCTGTGTTCGACCAGTCCCAGGCGACGCCGGGCACATCCTTCCCCTATACGGGCGGCGCGCTGGCCACGGCCAACCTGACCTTCGACACCACCACCGGCAAACTCACCGGCGCCGTCGATTCGATTACCATCCCCGTACCGGGCGGTGCGTCGCTCGACCTCGATTTGTCCAAGCTGACTCAGCTCGGCACCGGCTTCACGGTCTCCGAAGCCAAGGTCAACGGCAACGCGCCCAGCACGATCGAAAAGATCCAGATCGGCGAGGACGGCGTCATTTACGCCCAGTATCAGGACGGCTCGACCAAGCCGCTGTTCAAGATCCCACTGGCCGACGTCCAGAGCGCCGACAACCTCACCGCACTGCCTGGCAATGTCTATGCGCAGTCCACTGACTCCGGCACCGTGCGCATCGGCTTCGCCAATGAAGGCAAGCTCGGCAGCATCATCTCCGGCGCGTTGGAAAATTCCAACGTCGATATCGCCGAGGAATTGACCAACATGATCGCGGCGCAGCGCAGCTACACCGCTAACTCGAAAGTGTTCCAGACCGGTTCCGACCTCATGGATGTCCTTGTCAACCTGAAGAGATAAACGACGGGCGCCAAGGGAATGAACCCAAACCAGAGCAGCGCGGTGCGCGGATTTCGAATTCAAGGCCACACCGGCAAACCGGCCGGGGTGGTCTGGAATTGCAGGTTTCCGAACGCCGACGCCGCCGACAGGGCAGAGACGTCATCCCCTCCCCACTGGCCTCGTGAAAGACCCGCATGTCGCTGACTTCCGCATTGACCATAGCCCAACAGTCGCTTCAGACCACATCGAAGCAGACCAGCGTCCTTTCCCGCAATATTGCCGACGCCAGCAACCCCGACTATGCCCGCCGCACGGCGGTCGTCGTCAGCAGCGCGCCCGGCGCCCGCTCGGTCGAGATCCAGCGCGCCACCAACGCCCTGCTGTTTCGCCAGAACCTTAGCGCGCAATCGGCATGGAGCGGCCAGAGCACGCTTTACAGCGGAATTGACCGCCTCGCCGTTGCCGTCAACGGCGTCGACAACGCCTCCTCTGCCTCGACCGCGATCGGCAAGCTGCAGAACGCGCTGCAGCTTTACGCCGCTACGCCATCCAACCAGAACCTCGGCTCCAGCGTCATCGACGCGGCCCAGCAGGTGGTGCGCGCTCTGAACGACGGCACCAACGCGATCCAGGATTTCCGCACCCAGGCCGATGGCGAGATATCAACGGCGGTTAACGATCTCAACTCGCTGCTTAGTCAGTTCCAGGACGCCAACAAGGCGGTCATCTCCGCAACCCGTTCGGGTACCGACGCATCCGACGCGCTCGACCAGCGCGACGCTTTGCTGAAGAAGATCGCGGACTATGTGCCGGTGTCGACCTTCACGCGTGGCGACAACGACATGGTCATCACCACCAAGGATGGCACGACACTGTTCGAGACCATTCCGCGCTCGGTAAGTTTCACCCCGTCGGCGGGCTACACGGCCGGCACACCAGGCAACACCATCTACATCGACAATGTGCCGGTCAGCGCCGGGGCTGGCGGCAACACCAGCGCCGACGGCAAGCTCGCCGGGCTCATCACCTTGCGCGACGGCGTCGCGGCGACGATGCAGAGCCAGCTCGACGAAGTGGCGCGCGGCCTCATCACCGCCTTTGCCGAAACAGCACCTTCGCAGCCCGACCGAACCGGCCTGTTCACCTGGTCGGGTGCGCCCGCCATTCCGGCCGCCGGCACGCTGATCGACGGGCTTGCCGGCTCGATCAAGGTCAACGCCGCAATGGACTCGAGCGTCGGCGGCAATCCGGTGCTGCTGCGCGACGGCGGCGCCAATGGTGCGGCCTATATCGCCAACACTGCCGGCAACGCCTCCTATTCGCAGCTCTTGATCGGCTATGGCGACAAGCTCGACAAGCCGATGCCTTTCGACGCTGCGGCCGGCATCACCGTCACGTCCAGCGTGTCCGACTACGCCGCCAATGCCATTGGCTGGTTCGAAGGCCAGCGCCAGCAGGCCTCGAGCAACGCCGACGCCAAGGAAGCGCTGGCATCGCGCACCGCCGAGGCGCTGTCCAACGACACCGGCGTCAATGTCGACCAGGAGATGTCGCTGCTGCTCGACCTCGAACACACCTATCAGGCCTCGGCGCGCATGATGAAAACCGTCGACGACATGCTGTCGGCCCTGCTCGATGCCGTAGGATAAGCCATGAAAGCCACATCCGTCTCATCAGCCGCCCTCTCCAACGCCGCGCGCTATCAGCAGATGCGCATGCAGGCCGAACTGGTCAAAGCCACCAAGGAATCGACGACCGGCACCGTCGCCGATGTCGGTCTGGCGCTCGGCGCGCGCACCTCGCAGGCGGTCACCTTCTCGCGCGACCTCGACCGGTTGAACGTCATCATCGATTCCAATTCGCTGGTCACCGCGCGGCTGTCCTCGACGCAGGCTGCGCTTGGCCAGCTTTCCGACACTGCGCAGAATTTGCTGACCGCGCTGACCGCCGCCGGCAATTCCTCGAGCACCATCACGCAGCAAGCCGGCAAGGCCGCCGTGCAGCAGATGACCTCTATCCTCAACGCCAGCGTCAACGGCGAATATCTGTTTGCCGGCACCAACACCGACGTCAAGCCGATCGACGATTTCACCGCCGCCGGCTCGCCGGCCAAGGCGGCGTTCGACGCTTCCTTCTCGTCGTATTTCGGCTTCACGCAGACCGATCCGCTCGCCGCCAACATCACCGCCGTCCAGATGGATAGCTTCATCACCAGCAATGTCATGCCGCAGTTCATGGGCTCCGGCTGGCAGGCCAACTGGTCGAACGCCACCGACCAGCAGATCGTCAGCCGTATTTCGCTGGGCGAAACCACCCAGACCTCGGCCAGCGCCAATGAAGACAGCATCCGCAAGCTCGCCATGGCTTCCGCCCTGATCACCGACCTGCTCTCCGGCAATATCAGCCCGGCGGCGAAGACCGCCGTTGTCGGCCGCGCCCAGGCGATGGTCGGCGAGGCGCTAGGCGGGCTAGGGCAACTGCAGGCCGAGACCGGCCTTGCCGAGAAGCGGGTCTCCGACGCCAGCGACCGCATGAAGACGCAGGTCGACCTGTTCGAGCGCCATATCCTCGATCTGGAAGGCGTCGACCCCGCCGAGGCAGCCACCCGCGTCGCGGATCTGACGCAGCATATCGAGACGTCCTTTGCGCTGACCGCGCGCCTGCAGCAGATGAGCCTGCTGAACTACCTGACCTGACAATCTCAACCGCAACGGTAGAGCCAAACGATGTACCAATTCTCCTACGCCGACATCCAGACAGACTCCGTTGCCGATGCGAAAGATCGCGAGCGGCAGCTTTTGACCCGCTCGATCGAAATGCTGGCGGCGGCGGCGGCGGTCGGCCACACCTCGATGGAAGCGGTCGAGGCGCTGCACTTCACCAACCGGGTCTGGACCACCTTCGTCGAGGATCTCGGTTCCAGCGACAATGTCCTGCCCAAGGAACTGCGCGCCAACCTCATCTCCATCGGCCTGTGGCTGCTGCGCGAGGCCGAGGACATCCGCCAGGGCCGCACCGACAATTTCGAAGGGCTGATCGAAGTGTCCCAGATCATCCGGGACGGCATTCAATGACCAACACGCTGAAGATATCGCTGAAGCCGAACGAGAAGATCTACATCAACGGCGCCGTCATCCGCGTCGACCGCAAGGTCACCGTCGAGCTGATGAACGACGTACAGTTCCTGCTCGAGAACCATGTCATCCAGGCCGACGATGCCTCGACGCCGCTCAAGCAGCTCTATTTCATCCTGCAGGTGATGCTGATGAACCCGGCCGGCGCCATCGAGGCGCGCGCCATGTTCCGCCGCTCGCTGCCCTTGCTTTTGGCAAGCTTCGAGGATGAGCAGATCAGTGGCGCGCTGAAGCAGATCGACCGCATGGTCGGCGAAGACCATATCTATGAAGCGCTGAAGGCTATCCGTGCGCTTTATCCGCTCGAACGCCGCGCACTTGGCGGCAATGACGATGTTCTGGGTGCGAAGCGCCCGCTGGCCGTGGGAGCACAATACTGATGAATGTGGACATGACGACGACGATCCCCATGGGTGCCAACCAGGGTACCCAGCAGACATCGAAGACAGCGGTCGACTACCAGTCGTTCCTGAAGCTGTTGATCGCCGAGATGAAGAACCAGGATCCGACGAAACCGATGGATTCGACGCAGTACGTCGCCCAACTCGCCACCTTCTCGCAGGTAGAGCAATCGGTGCAGACCAACACCAAGCTCGACCAGATCATGCAGTCGTCGGCGCTATCGCAGGCCGATGCCCTGATCGGCCGTTCGATCACCTCGGCCGACGGCAAGACGACCGGCGTCGTGGCCTCGGTCAAGCTTGCAAGCAACGGCGTGATCGCCGTGCTGCAGAACGGCACCGAAGTGCCGGTCGGCGCGGGCGTTTCGATAAAGCCGGCCAGCTAGACAGTTCCATAGAGGCGCGCTCACATGAACGAGGCCGACGCCCTAGACATCGTCCAGTATGCGGTGTGGACGGTGCTCGTCGCGTCCGCGCCGGTGGTGCTGGTTGCCATGGTGGTCGGCATCGGCATCGCGCTGATCCAGGCCCTGACCCAAATCCAGGAAATCACCCTGACCTTCGTACCCAAGATCGTAGCCATCATGCTGGTCGTGGCGCTGACCGGTCCGTTCATCGGCAGCCAGATATCGGCCTTCACCAACGTCATCTTCGAGCGCATTGAAAACGGGTTCTAGGCAGCGCTTGCAGGCGGCTGTGTTCCGGCTAGATTGCAGGCCATGACTCAGGCAGAACTCACCGGCAGGCCATGTGCGGAATAGCCGGCGTCTGGCGCAAACGAAACCCGATCGACGCCAACGACCTGTCGGATGTCGCCAGCATGATGCAGGCGCTGGTACATCGCGGCCCCGACGATCATGACAGCTGGCACAACAATCGGCTGGCGCTCGGTCACCGCCGGCTTACCATCATCGATCCCTCGCCCGCCGCCCGTGAGCCGATGCTGACTTCTTCCGGCGATGGCGTTCTCGTCTACAATGGCGAGGTCTACAATTACCGCTCGTTGCGCGAAACGCTGCAGGCGCAAGGCGTCGTCTTTCGAACCATCTGCGATGCCGAAGTGGTTCTCGAAGCCTTGCATCACTGGGGTCCCGAAAAAGCCGTGCCGCTGTTCGACGGGATGTTTTCCTTCGCCTATTTCGACGCTCGCAGCAGTGCGCTGTGGCTTGCGCGTGACCGTCTTGGAATCAAGCCGATGTCGGTGGCCGACACGCCGGAGCGAATCCTGTTCGCCTCGGAGGACAAGGCGATCCTCGCCTGCGACGGTTTTCCGCGCGACATCGACAGCCGCGAGATCACCTTGCGGCTTGCCTGGCAGAGCCGCGATTCCAGCTACAGCCTGTTCGACCGCATCGAGCGCCTGCCGCCCGCCGGCCTGTGGAAGATCACCGATGGCGTTATCGAGAAGCGCCGCTTCTGGCATGTGCTGGACGTGCTGGAGACCGCGCGCATTACCGGCGATGCATCCGCTGATGCTGAACACATGGCGACGCTCGAGGCGTTGCTCAAGGACAGCGTCGGGCTTCACTGCATCGCCGATACCAGCGTTGCCACCGCCTGCAGCAGCGGTGTCGACTCCGGCCTGATAACGGCGCTGGCAAAGCGGTTCAGGCCGGAAGTCCATGGTTATGTCGTCGACCCGCAGCTCGGCAACAGCGAGGCCGAAGACGCCGAACGCACCGGCCGCCATGTGGGCGTGCCCTTGCGCCGGGTGCAGGTCGACAGGAACCGGTTTTTCGAACTTTGGCCAAGGGTAATCTGGCATCTTGAAAGCGATGGCTGGCACGCCAGCCATGTCGCGCTGCTGGCGCTTGCCGAACGATGCCGGGCCGATGGCGTCAAGGTGCTGCTCACCGGCGAAGGCGCAGACGAATTGTTTGGCGGCTACCCCTTGCAGGCCTTGAGCATGAAGAAGTGGCGTTCCTGGTCGTGGCCCCGGCGCCTGGTGCACTCGAAGCGCTCGCTCGACCGGAGATTCGAACAGCAGCGTCATGCCCCCTACAAGGTCTCGGCTGGAAGCCACTCACAAATGGATCGCAGCATGGTCCTGCGTGCTTTGTCGCCGGAGCTGAATTTCCTGCAAACCGAGATCTTCGACCGCCTGGAGCCGGTTATGCCGCCCGCGGATCGCGCCTTTCTCGGTAGTTGCCTCTACGACCTCTATTCGCATCTGCAGGACATACTGCACCGGCACGACCGGCTGAGCATGGCGGCGTCCGTGGAACTGCGGGTCCCGTTCCTGGAAAACCGCCTGATCGACTTCGCCATCCATTTGCCGAGGCGGCAGAAATACCGCGACAAGACAGGAAAATGGCTTTTGCGAAAGGTCGCTGAAAAGCATATTCCGCGCCAGAACGTCCAGGCGCGCAAGATCGGCTTCGAGATGTCGTCGCAATTTTCGGCCGGCACGGAGACTTTGCTACGCGGCGGTTTCCTGCGCGATGCCTTGAAATGGCCCGCCGCGAATTTGGAGGACATGGTCCAGTTGGCGCGGCGCGAGCAACCGTCCAGGCTGCGGCTTGTCGGCATGGAGCTTTTCCTGCGCCTTCACGCCGGCGGCGAGACGACAGGCACGCTGACCGAAGCCTTGCATACCGCTGCCCGGGACAGAAGCTGACTTCGCGCGCGGCCGACAGCCCCGAGCAGTGGACCAATGAGAACATCGCTCTGGGTAGCGAACCCTTCCCGGCTGACGTATTTTCGCCTTGCTATCCTGTTGTTGGACCATGATCTTTTTCGAAGACGCGTTCGCCCTTTTGGATGTCGTGCTCTATTTCAAACGGATGCCATGATTGTCGTCCCGGCGGACGAAACCAGCACGTTAAGGTGGGACAGGTCTGATGATCGATGACGAGCCGGACAGCGAACGCGTTTCGGCGCTGGCGCCGTTCCGGCACGGCATCTTCCGCGCCGTATGGTCGGCCAGCCTGGTGTCGAATTTCGGTGGCCTGATCCAGGGCGTCGGCGCCGCCTGGATGATGACCACCATCGCCACGTCGCCCTATCAGGTGGCGCTGGTCCAGGCCTCGGCCACTCTGCCGATCATGCTGTTTGCACTCGTCGCCGGCGCCATCGCCGACAGCTTCAACCGGCGCAAGGTGATGCTGATCGCCCAAATCTTCATGCTGGTCGTCTCTGCACTTCTAACGCTGTTCACCTGGAACGGCTGGATGACGCCGTGGACGCTGCTTGCCTTCACCTTCCTGATCGACAGCGGCACGGCGCTCAACAACCCGTCCTGGCAGGCATCGGTCGGCGACATGGTGCCGCGCAACAAGCTGCCGGCCGCGGTTGCACTCAATTCACTGGGCTTCAACCTGACACGCAGCGTCGGCCCGGCGATCGGCGGCATCATCGTTGCCGCCGCTGGTGCGGCTGCTGCGTTCGCCGCCAATGCGCTGAGCTATATAGGTCTTATCATCGTGCTCTTCCGCTGGAAGCCGGAGCTGCCGGTCTCGACGCTGCCGCGCGAGACGCTGGGCGCCGCCATGGGCGCCGGCCTGCGCTATGTCGCCATGTCGCCCAACATCGGCAAGGTGCTGGTCAGGGGCTCCGCCTTCGGCTTCAGCGCCGGCGCGGTTTTGGCGCTGCTGCCGCTGGTGGCGCGCGACGTCGTCAAGGGCGATGCCTTGACCTACGGCATCATGCTCGGCGCCTTCGGCATCGGCGCCGTCGGCGGCGCGCTGATAAGCGTGCGTCTCAGACAATTGCTGTCCAGCGAGACGATGGTGCGGATGGCCTTCGCCGGCTTTGCCGTCTGCGCCTTCAATGCCGCCATCAGCCTCAATGCCTGGCAGACTGCGGCGGGTTTGCTCATCGGCGGCGCCTGCTGGGTGATCGCGCTGTCGCATTTCAACGTCACGGTGCAGATGTCGACGCCGCGCTGGGTCGTCGGCCGGGTGCTGTCGGTCTACCAGACGGCGACCTTCGGCGGCATTGCGCTGGGCAGCTGGATCTGGGGCGTCGTTGCCGATGCGCATGGCGCCGAAACCGCGCTGATTGCGGCGGCCATCGCGATGCTTGTTGGCGGCGCCATCGGCCTGTTCCTGCCGCTGCCGCAGCAGACGACTCTCAACCTCGACCCGCTCAACCGCTTCAAGGAGCCGCATCTCGGCCTCGACCTGAAGCCGCGCAGCGGCCCCATCGCCATCATGATAGAGTACATTATCCGCGACGAAGATGTACCCGAATTCCTCGCCACCATGGCCGAGCGCGGGCGCATCCGCCGCCGCGACGGCGCCCGCAACTGGACGCTGGCTCGGGACCTAGAAAATCCCGCAGTCTGGATCGAACACTACCACACGCCGACCTGGTTGGAATACATCCGCCACAACCGGCGCGCCACCCATGCCGACGCCGTCGTCGGCGAGCGGGTGCGGGCGCTGCACAGCGGCGACGAACCGCCGCGCGTGCGCCGCCTGATCGAGCGCCCGACGACCGCCGGCACCGCGCTGGTCTCGCCGAAGGGGCCGATCGATCACTGAGCTCGCCATAGCCGTAGCGCCGGTCAGCCGGCGCTCTGGATCATGTAGAGCTTGCGCGTGGTCTCGCGTATCAGCCACTCGCCCTTCCAGCCCTGCGGCAGGACGAGGAGATCGCCCGGACCGAGTTCCCGCACCTCGCCATCGATGCGGCTCAGTTCCACGCGCCCCGAAATGATGTGGCAGATCTCCGACGAGTCCGAACGATCGGCGGTGAAGCGGCCGGGCGTGCATTCCCAGATGCCGACATCGACAGTCCCGTCAGGCGATTGAAAGAACGAGCGCACGGCCTCGACCTGATCGCCTTCAATCGAGCTTGGCTTAGGAGAGAACGCGCCGATCTCGGCCTTGGCGAGATCGTGGAAGGTCGAAAGATCGATCAAGTCTAGCTCCATGGATAAGAGCAATTCCAGGAAAGGGGTCTGCCCCGGAATTGCGTGAGAACAAATGGCTTTAGTGGCCGGTGATGCTGTCGGCCAACGCGGCCAGCTTCGAGGTGCGCGCAAGCCCTGCCGCCTCGCGGCCATCGGCAATGCGATAAAGCTGGTACATCGAATGCACGCCCAGCCAGCGGAAGGGCTCCGGTTCCCATGGCCTGACCTTGCGGTTGACCCAGGGCAGCTTCGTCAGCTCGGTGTTTGCCCCGAGAACAAGGTCAGCCAGCGTGCGCCCCGAAAGGTTGGAGCTGGACACGCCGAGGCCGACATAGCCGCCGGCCCAGCCGATGCGGGTCGCGGGATCGAGGCCGACCGTGGTGCACCAGTCGCGCGGCACGCCGAGCACGCCGCACCAGGCGTGATCGATGCGGCATCCCTTGGTCTGCGGCAAGAGCGTCGTCAGGATCGTGTGCAGCTGGTCGATCGTGGCCTGCTGCGTCTGGCCGTTGACGTCGGTGCGCGAGCCGTAGCGATAAGGCACGCCGCGTCCGCCCATCGTGATGCGTCCCTCACGCGTGCGCTGGGCATAGCAATAGGCATGCGCCGCATTGCCGAGCAGTTCGTGCCCTTCCCAACCGATGTCGCGCCACAGGTCGGCAGGCAGCGGCTCAGTCACGATCTGCGCGCTGTTGAGCGCCAGCCAGGTCCGCTCCTCGCCGGGGATGCCTGATGTAAAGCCCTCGGTCGCGCGGATGATCGTCTCCGCCTGCACCGTACCGCGGTCTGTCGTCACGCTGCCCTTGGCGATGCTTGTCACCGTCGTCTTCTCATAGATCGGCACGCCCAGCCGCTCGACGGCATCGGCAAGCCCACGCACCAGCTTGGCCGGCTGCACCCGCGCCTGGCCATGGACGACGAAGCCGCCCATGACGTTACGGATGTTGATGCGCGTGCGCGTTGAGGCGGCGTCCAGCATCTCGACGCGGTTCGGGTCGACATCCCAGGAACGGATCGTCTCGCATTCTTCGCGCACGCGCTCCAACTGCGCTGCGTTGGTGGCCACCGTCAGATTGTCGACGCGGCGAATGTCGGCGTCGATGCCTTCCTCGGTCGCGACCCGGATCACTTCATCAACGCAGCCTGCCATCGCCGCCTGCATCGCCATCACGCCTTGGCGGCTCGATGTCTTGAGATATTTTTCGCGCGACCAGCTGAAGCCGCCCGACAGCCAGCCGCCATTGCGCCCCGAAGCGCCGAAGCCGGCAAATTCGCGCTCGACGATCACGACGCGCAGCGATGGCTTCGCCTTTTTCAGATAGTAGGCGGTCCACAGGCCGGTATAGCCGGCGCCGACAATGGCGACATCGGCCTCGATGTTTCCAGGCAAGGGCGGGCGCGGAACGGGAACCGCCCCCAGATCCGCATACCAGAACGATATGTCGCCGTTGCGCTTGGCTTGCATGGAATGACTTTCAGATGGGATCAGGCCAGATGGGATCAGGCCAGATGGAATCAGGTGAGTGTGGTGTCGGCGCTTGCGTCGTCCGCCAGCAGCTTGGCGTCGCTGCCGTCGAAGCAGAGCTCGACCTTGTCGCCGAGGCCAAAACTCTCGCCGGTCACCGGTGAGCGCACGATCGCGGCCGAGCCGTCGGCGAGCTTAACTTCGTATTTCGATTCCGAGCCGAGATAGATGGCTTCCGCGATCGTCCCCGACAGGCGGTTGGCGCCATTGGCAGGACTTTGGCCGGCTCTTCGGATCGCGAGCTTTTCGGGACGCAGCAGCATCACCGGGCTGGCTTCCCCCGACAGCTTACGCGGTACCGTCACCGTCTCGCCGGCGATGCTCAGCGCGGTGCTGTTGCCATCGCTGCGCGCCTTGCCGCGCAGCACGGTGGAATCGCCGATGAAGCGGCCGACGAACAGCGTTGCCGGCTCGTCATAGAGCTGGCGGCCGGTGCCGACCTGCTCGATGCGCCCGCGGTTGAACACGGCGATGCGGTCCGACAGCACCAGCGCCTCTTCCTGATCGTGCGTGACATAGACGAATGTGGTGCCGAGTTCGCGATGGATGCGCTTGATCTCGAGCTGAAGCCATTCGCGCAGCTTCTTGTCGAGCGCGCCGAGCGGCTCGTCCATCAGGAGCAGCGGCGGGTCGAAGACGATGGCGCGTGCCAACGCCACGCGCTGCTGCTGGCCGCCCGACAATTCGCTGGGATAGCGATGCGCGAAATCGCCCATCTTGACCATGTCGAGCGCCCTTGCCACGCGTGTCTGCCTCGTCGCCTGGTCGACGCCGCGAAGCGTCAGCGGATAGGCGACGTTGCGGCCGACGCTCATATGCGGGAACAGCGCGTAATGCTGGAAGACGACGCCGATGTTGCGCTTGTGCGCCGGCACGCCGACGACGCTTTTTTCCCCGACCAGAAGCTTGCCGCTGGTGACATCGGTGAAACCGGCAATCACGTTGAGCGTCGTCGTCTTGCCCGAGCCGCTGGGGCCGAGCAGCGTCATGAACTCGCCGGGCTCGATGCGCAGCGACACGCCGTCCAGCGCCTTGAAGCCGCCATAGGCCTTGCTGATCGCTTCGAGATCGATCGCCGCGCCCTTGCTTGTCGGCTTCGGATTCATTGGCGTCCTTTCCGCTCGCGGCCAAGAAGGAGCATGCCGCCGCCGATCAGGATCGTGGTCGCGAAAAGCAGGATCGTGCCGACAGCCGCCACCGTCGGATCGGCGTCGCGCGTGATCGAGGCAAAAATCTGCACCGGCAATGTCTTGAGATAGGGGTTCGTGATGAACAGCGACACGACAATCTCGTCGAACGAGGTGGCGAAAGCGAACAGCAGGCCTGAGAGCACGCCCGGCGCGATCAGCGGCAGCGTCACCGTGCGAAACGTGGTCAGTGCGCCGGCGCCCAGGCTCGCGGCGGCTGTCTCCAGCCGGCGGTCGAACACTTCGAGACTGGCCGAGACCGCGATCAGCACGAAGGGCAGCGCAAGGATGGTGTGGGCCAGCACGAAGCCGAGCAGCGTGCCGACGAGCTGCGTGTCGAGATAGACGGCATAGATGCCGATCGCCAGCACCACGCCCGGCACCACCATCGGCGTCAGCATCAGCATACGCAAAAGGTTCGCCGGCCGCGCCTTCATGCGGTCGAGGCCGAAGGCGGCAAGCGTGCCGAGCACCGTCGCCAGCACCGCCACGATCGAGGCGACCTTCAGCGAGTTCAGGAAGCTGTTCGACCAGTCCGGATTGGTGGCGAAATTCTGGTACCACTGCCAGGAAAAGCCTTGCGGCGGAAACGCCAGCGATTTGTTTTCGTTGAACGACATCGGCACCACGACCAGCGTCGGCGCCACCAGCCATATCGCCACCAGCAGGCAGACGAGCCCGAGAAGAACGCGCGTGAGCGGCTTCATCTCCATCAGCGCCGCCCCGCTTCCCGATGCCTGGACCGCATCACGGGTGCTGCCAGCGCCAGCAGCACGAAGGTGGTGACCAGCAGAACGACGCCCATGGCGCCGCCCCTGCCCCATTGCAGCAGGCTCAGCACCTGCGTCTGCACCAGCGTCGACAGCATGGTCGAGCGCGGGCCGCCGAGCAAAGCAGGCGTGATGTAGAAGCCGAGCGACAGGATGAAGACGATGATCGCGCCGGCATAGACGCCGGGCAGCGACAGCGGCAGATAGACGGTGAAGAACGCGCGCGACGGCCGCGCACCGAGGCTTTGCGCCGCACGCATCAGCCTGAGGTCGATGCCTTGCATCACGGAATAGAGCGGCAGGATCATGAACGGCAACAGCACCTGCGCCATGCCGATGACCACGCCGGTCTGGGTGCGGATCAGCTTGACGCCGCCGAACCCGACCGAGCGCAGCAACGAATTGATGACGCCCGAATCCTGCAGCAGGATCACCCATGACAGCGTTCGCACCACACCACTCACCCAGAACGGGATCAGCACGCAAAGCACAAGCACCAGCCGGACGCGCGGCCCGACCGCGGTCATCAGATAGGCATAGGGATAGGCCGCGATGACGCACACCAGCGTCACCCAGGCCGAGATGACAAAGGTCCGCTGCAGCACCGTCAGGTTCACCGGCGCACCGAAGAACCAGGCATAGTTCTGCAGCCCCCACTCAGGTTCCGACAGGCTGCGCAGCACGATGGTGAGCAGCGGGTAGCCGATCACCGCGACAAGCAGGATGAGCGCCGGCGCCCTGAGCCCGAACGGCCGCCCTTGCCCCCCCGGCCCCACCTAGGCGGCGGGGGGGGCCCTGGGTTCCGACCCGCTCACGGCCGGGCGGGGACGACGCGGTTGAGTTGCCCGC
>NZ_JAMYPB010000070.1:0-22683 GCF_040320135.1 Mesorhizobium sp. M0772
ATCGCCGCCGTCAGCGACGTCTTGCCATGATCGACGTGGCCAATCGTGCCAATGTTCACATGAGGCTTGTTACGCTCGAATTTACCTTTTGCCATGTGATGTCTCCAATCTGCTCGCCCGTACGGGCCTTGAATTAAGTTACCGATGCAACCCGCTGGGGTTACGCGTATTTCTTCTGGACTTCCTGGGCGACCGCGGTCGGCACAGGCTCATAGTGATCGAACTGCATCGTGTAGGCCGCGCGGCCCTGGCTCATCGAGCGCAGGTTGTCGACATACTTGAACATGTTGGCCAGCGGCACCATCGCGTTGATGACGACAGCCACGCCACGCGCTTCCTGGCCCTGGATCTGGCCGCGACGGCCGTTCAGGTCGCCGATGACGCTGCCGACATAGTCTTCCGGCGTCACGACTTCGACCTTCATGATCGGCTCGAGCAGCTGCACGCCAAGCTTGGGTGCGGCTTCACGGAAGCAGGCGCGGCCGGCGATTTCGAAGGCCAGAACGCTGGAGTCCACATCGTGGTAAGCGCCGTCGATAAGCGTCGCCTTGACGCCGATCATCGGGAAGCCCGCGAACGGACCCGACGACATGACGCTGTTGATGCCCTTTTCGACACCCGGGATGTATTCCTTGGGAACCGCACCGCCGACAATCTTGGTCTCGAACTCGAACTCCGAGCTTTCCGGGTTCGGTTCGAACACGATCTTGACGCGGGCGAACTGACCGGTACCGCCGGTCTGCTTCTTGTGGGTGTAGTCCTGCTCGTGCCTGCGGGTGATCGTCTCGCGGTAAGCCACCTGCGGCGCGCCGACATTGGCCTCGACCTTGAACTCGCGACGCATGCGGTCGACGATGATGTCGAGGTGAAGCTCGCCCATGCCCGAAATGATGGTCTGGCCGCTTTCCTCGTCGGTCTTGACGCGGAAGGACGGATCCTCGGCGGCCAGGCGGTGAAGGGCGAGGCCCATCTTTTCCTGGTCGTTCTTGGTCTTCGGCTCGATGGCGATCTGGATGACCGGATCGGGGAATTCCATGCGCTCGAGGATGACCGGGTGCAGCGGATCGCTGAGCGTGTCGCCGGTGGTCGTGTCCTTGAGGCCAGCCAGAGCAACGATGTCGCCGGCAAAGGCTTCTTCGACGTCGGCGCGCGAATTCGCATGCATCTGCAGCATGCGGCCGATGCGCTCTTTCTTGCCCTTGACGGTGTTATCGACCGAGATGCCCTTGGTCAGCTTGCCCGAATAGATGCGGGCAAAGGTCAGCGAACCGACAAACGGGTCGTTCATGATCTTGAAGGCCAGCATCGACAGCGGCTCGTTGTCGTCGGCATGACGCTCGATCTCGGCGTCGGTCTTGGCGTCGACGCCCTTGATGGCGGGAACATCGGCCGGCGACGGCAGGTATTCGACGACGGCGTCGAGCAGCGGCTGCACGCCCTTGTTCTTGAAGGCCGAGCCACAGAACATCGGGTAGAACTTGACCGCGATGGTGCCCTTGCGGATCAGCGCGCGGATCTCGTCATTCGACGGCATCTTGCCTTCGAGGTAATTCTCGAGTGCCGTCTCGTCCATTTCGACAGCGGCTTCGATCATCTTCTCGCGGTATTCTTCGGCGCGAGCCTGCAGGTCGGCCGGGATCTCGACGACGTCCCAGGCAGCGCCCAGCGTCTCGTCGCGCCAGACCAGCGCGTTCATCTCGACGAGATCGACGACACCCTTGAACTCGGTCTCAGCGCCGATCGGCAGTTGCATGACGACGGCATGCGCACCAAGACGCGAGCCGATCATCTCGACCGAGCGGTAGAAGTCGGCGCCGATCTTGTCCATCTTGTTGCAGAAGATCATCCGCGGAACTTTATACTTGTCGGCCTGGCGCCAGACGGTTTCCGTCTGCGGCTCAACACCGGCATTGGCATCGAGCAGCGCAATGGCGCCGTCGAGCACGCGCAGCGAACGCTCGACTTCGATGGTGAAGTCGACGTGTCCGGGAGTGTCGATGATGTTGAAGCGGTACATCTTGCCGCTGCGACCCTTCCAGAAGGTCGTGGTGGCGGCGGACGTGATGGTGATGCCGCGCTCCTGCTCCTGCTCCATCCAATCCATGGTGGCAGCGCCGTCGTGGACTTCGCCGATCTTGTGCGACTTGCCCGTGTAATAGAGGACGCGCTCGGTGGTCGTCGTCTTGCCGGCGTCAATATGCGCCATGATACCGAAATTGCGGTAGTCTTCGATTTTGTATTCGCGGGCCATCTTGGATGCCTTCTCAGTCTCGTTCGCGCTTTACCAGCGGTAGTGTGCGAAAGCGCGGTTGGCTTCAGCCATCTTGTGGGTGTCTTCACGCTTCTTCACGGCGGTGCCGCGGTTGTTAGCCGCGTCCATCAGCTCGCCGGAGAGGCGGTCGACCATGGTGGTCTCGTTGCGGTTGCGGGCCGCGGCGATCAGCCAGCGGATCGCCAGGGCCTGGCGGCGCTCGGGGCGCACATCGACCGGAACCTGGTAGGTAGCGCCGCCGACGCGGCGCGACCGGACTTCCACATGCGGCGCGACATTGTCGAGCGCCTGATGGAAGACGGTGACCGGCTCCTGCTTGGTCTTCGACTGAACCTGGTCGAGCGCACCGTAGACGATGGTCTCGGCAACCGACTTCTTGCCGTCATACATGACGGCGTTCATGAACTTGGTGACGATCAGATCGCCGAACTTCGGGTCCGGATTGATCTCACGCTTTTCTGCACTGTGACGACGCGACATGGCTTTTGTCTCTCAATCTCGTAGCCCGACGCATTCAAGCAGCGCCAGGGCCGGAAAATCTTACTTCGGACGCCCCTTACTTCGGACGCTTGGCGCCGTACTTCGAACGGCGCTGCTTGCGGTTCTTCACGCCCTGCGTGTCGAGCACGCCGCGGATGATGTGGTAGCGCACGCCCGGAAGATCCTTGACGCGGCCGCCGCGGATCATGACCACGGAGTGTTCCTGAAGGTTGTGGCCTTCGCCGGGGATGTAGCCGATCACTTCAAAGCCGTTGGTCAGGCGGATCTTGGCCACCTTGCGCAGTGCCGAGTTCGGCTTCTTCGGCGTCGTTGTATAGACGCGCGTGCAGACGCCCCGCTTCTGCGGGTTCTGCTGCATGGCCGGGACCTTGTTGCGCTTCACTGGCGCAATGCGCGGCTTGCGGATCAGCTGGTTGACGGTAGGCATTAAACCCTCTTGTCTCTCAATTCCGTGTCTCGCCCGGTCAGGGCCGCTCAAAGCGCCAATTCCATACGCAAATTCGGGCCATAAACCGCGCCTCGCGGTCCTGCCCGAACAAAATGCAGAGGAAGCGGGAACCGCTTCATGCGCGCCGGAAATGTCTTTTCGCTCGTAAAACGAACCCTGTTTGAGGCAAACTCCAAGGCGTGTCGCTTCGGAAGGGAGAGCCTCACATCGGTTCTGACTGGGCGGCTTCTACTCGCAAGACCGTGAACCGTCAACCCCGGCACGCCAAATATTGCGCGCTGACGACGGCTTGTCAGCCATGCGAAAAACGCATGTAATTTTCTTTCTTCGTTTTGCAAGGCAGAGGAAGAAAGTGACCGGGGCAGACAAGAAAGTGACCGGCTTTTGGCTGTCATGCGCGGGTTCTTCATGGCAAAAGGCGCCATGGACAGCCCAAAACCCCTCGCCCGCCCCCGTCTCAAGAGGAATCAGCCCGTGAACGACAATGAGGAACGCCCGGTCACCATCGTCACCGGCCGGGTCTGGAAAAAGAAGGGCGGCAAGCCGGAAGGCGTCCATGTGATGCTGGTTGCGCCCGACGACGATTCGGCCGTGCGCCGGGTGCTCGAATCGCTTGCGGCCGAAGGCTATGCCGAAGCTGAGCTCGACCAGATCGGCGATATGGAGGGCGTACCCGACGAGGAGCCGCATCTGTCAGCCTTTCAGGGTGCCCTCGAAGGCGAAGTGTCGATCGTCACGTTTGACGTGCCGCTCTGAGCGCCACAGGCTGCTTGCGCCTGTACCGCGCCGGCTTGCCCGGCACCGGTTCTCTGCTAAGAACCAAGCGACTTAACAAGCCAAATTCGAATCCGCGGAGTTCCCATGCCCTCGAACAATGGTCCCATCAAGCTCGGCATCGTCGGCGTCGGCAAGATCGTGCGCGACCAGCATCTGCCGGCAGTGGCCAAGGATGCGGACTACCGCCTCATCGCCGCCGCCAGCCGGCACGGCAAGGTGGACGGCATCCCGAATTTTCCGACCATCGAGGCGATGCTCGACGCGGTGCCGGAACTCGAGGCCGTGTCGCTGTGCATGCCGCCGCAGTTCCGCTACGACGCGGCACGCACCGCGCTGATGGCGAAGAAGCATGTTTTCCTGGAGAAGCCGCCGGGCGCCACGGTCAGTGAGGTCGAGGACCTGAAGCAGCTGGCGGCAGCCAATGGCGTTTCATTGTTCGCCAGCTGGCATTCGCGCTACGCGCCGGCAGTGGAGGCCGCGCGCGCCTTCCTAGCGGCGGCCAAGGTCAACTCGGCTGCTATCGTCTGGAAGGAAGATGTCCGCCGCTGGCATCCGAACCAGGATTGGATCTGGGCGCCGGGCGGTTTCGGCGTCTTCGATCCCGGCATAAACGCACTGTCGATCGCAACCCACATCCTGCCGGCGATGTTCATCACCTCGGCCGTCCTCGACTTCCCGGAAAACCGCGCCGCGCCTGTGGCGGCCCACGTGACCTTCCGTACCTCGGATGGGTTGCCGGTGACCATGGAGCTCGACTGGCTGCAGACGGGACCACAGAGCTGGGACATCCTGGCCGACACGGACAAGGGCAAGATGGTGCTGTCCGGCGGCGGCACCAAGCTCGCCATCGACGGCAAGGTGGTTCACGACGAGCCGGAGGCCGAATATCCCCAGCTTTACCGGCGCTTCGCTGAAATCGTACGCGCCGGCGTCTCCGATGTCGATTTGGCACCCCTGCAGCACGTGGCCGACGCCTTCATGCTCGGCAAGCGCAATGTGGTGGGAGCGTTCTTCGATTGAACGATGAGTTCTGCCGGACCGCAGTCCGGACACTCACCATGCAGCCTTACTCGACGATCGCAATCGCAAAGCCGTCATAGCCTTTGGCGCCGACAGTCTGGATGGCGGTGCCGTCCAGGCGCTTGTCGCCGCCGATGAATGAAAACGCACCGCGTGCGCCTTCGACATAGGCGTCACGGCCATCGTCGTTGAGCACGGTGCCGTCGCGGATGACGTTGTCGCAGATGATGACCGTCCCCGGCCGCGACAGGCGCATGGCCCATGACAGATAATTCGGGTTGTTCGGCTTGTCCGCGTCGATGAAGATCAGATCGAACGGACCGGCATTTTCGGCAGCCAGCGTCTCAAGCGACTGAAGCGCGGGGCCGATCCTGAGCTCGACCTTGTCCGGCACCCCTGCCCGCTCGAGATTCGAGTGCGCGACTTTTGCATGATGCGGCTCGAGTTCGAGCGTCACGATCTTGCCGCCGACGGGCAATCCCCTTGCCATCCAGATGGTCGAGTAGCCGCCGAGCGTGCCGATCTCCAGCACCTTCCTGGCGCCGCTGATGCGGACTAGCAGCGACAGCAGCTTGCCCTGCGCCGGCGATACGTCGATGGCCGGCAGGCCCTGGTCGCGGTTGGCCGCAAGCACCGCTTCGAGGATGGGATCTGCCTCGAAGAGAGAGGAAACGATGTAGTCGTCGACGTCAGTCCAAACCTTCTTGCTCATGTTTTCCTCGATTCGATTGGGGGTCAAAACGCGAAAAGGGGCCACTGGGGCCCCCTTCCTTCTTCTCGTCCTACCCCGCTTACTGCGCGGCGTTGACCATGTCGGTCAGCATCGGCTCGGCGACCTCGACACCGGAGGCCTTGCGGCGCTCGTCGATGATCAGTTCGTCGCGCGAGGTGGCGATGCGCCGGATCTGGCTCATCGTGCCGCCGGTACCGGCCGGGATCAGCCGGCCGACGATGACGTTTTCCTTCAGGCCCTGCAGCATGTCGGTCTTGCCGGCAACCGCAGCTTCGGTCAGCACCCTGGTCGTCTCCTGGAAGGAGGCGGCCGAGATGAAGGAAGGCGTCTGCAGCGAGGCCTTGGTTATGCCCAGCAGCACCGGCTGGCCTTCGGCCGGCTTCTTGCCGTCCTCGACCAGGCGCTCGTTGACCTCTTCCAGTTCGATCACGTCGACGTGGTCGCCCGGAATGTAGGTCGAGTCGCCCTGCACCGTGATCTCGACCTTCTGCAGCATCTGGCGAACGATCACCTCGATGTGCTTGTCGTTGATCGACACGCCCTGCAGACGGTAGACTTCCTGGATTTCGTTCACGAGGTAGGAAGCAAGTGCTTCCACGCCCTTGATCGCCAGGATGTCGTGCGGCGCCGGATTGCCGTCGAGGATGTAGTCGCCCTTCTCGATGACGTCGCCGTCCTGGAGATGGAACGGCTTGCCCTTCGGGATCAGGTATTCGACCGGCTCAAGCGTCGAGTCATGCGGCTCGATGATGATGCGGCGCTTGTTCTTGTAGTCGCGGCCGAAGCGGATCGTGCCATCGATCTCGGCGATGATGGCGTGATCCTTCGGACGACGTGCCTCGAACAGCTCGGCAACACGCGGCAGACCGCCGGTGATGTCCTTGGTCTTGGCGCTTTCCATCGGGATACGCGCCAAAACGTCGCCGGGACGAACCTGCGAACCCGGCTCGACCGAAAGAATGGCCTCGACCGAGAGCAGGAAGCGGGCGTCGCCGCCCTTCGACAGCTTGCCGACCTTGCCCTTGGGGTCAAGGATGGCGATCGCCGGCTTGAGGTCGTTGCCGCGTGGCGTCGAGCGCCAGTCGATGACCTCGCGCTTGGTGATGCCGGTCGATTCGTCGGCCGTTTCCTGAACGGAAATGCCGTCGACCAGATCCTCGTACGACACCTTGCCCTCGATTTCGGTAAGGACCGGGCGGGTATAGGGATCCCATTCGGCGATACGCTGGCCGCGCTTCACCTTGTCGCCATCGTCCACGAAGATGCGCGAACCATAGGTAAGGCGATGCGAGGCACGCTCCTTGCCGGCTTCGTCGAGGATCAGCACCGCCATGTTGCGGCCCATGACCATCTGCTGGCCGTCCGAGTTGCGCACCACGTTGCGGTTGCGGATCTCGACCTTGCCCTCATACGAGGCTTCAAGGAACGAGCTGTCCACCACCTGCGCCGTACCGCCCATGTGGAAGGTACGCATGGTGAGCTGGGTGCCCGGCTCGCCGATCGACTGCGCCGCGATGACGCCGACGGCTTCGCCCTGGTTGACCGGAGTGCCGCGGGCAAGATCGCGTCCGTAGCAGACCGCGCAGACGCCGATCCTGACCTCGCAGGTCAGTGCCGAGCGAATGCGGACCGACTGCACGCCGGCCTTTTCGATCTTTTCCACGTCACGCTCGTCCATCAGGGTTCCGGCCTTGACCAGAACCTCACCCGAAACCGGGTGCGTGATGTCGTCGAGCGAGGTGCGGCCCAGCACGCGCTGGCCGACCGAAGCGACGACCTGACCGGCATCGACGATCGGCTGCATGGTGAGGCCCTTGTCGGTGCCGCAATCCACGGAGTTGACGATGCAGTCCTGCGCCACGTCGACCAGACGACGGGTGAGGTAACCCGAGTTCGCCGTCTTCAAGGCGGTGTCGGCCAGACCCTTGCGGGCGCCGTGGGTCGAGTTGAAGTACTCGAGCACGGTCAGGCCTTCCTTGAAGTTCGAGATGATCGGCGTCTCGATGATTTCACCCGAGGGCTTTGCCATCAGGCCGCGCATGCCGGCGAGCTGACGCATCTGGGTGGGCGAACCACGCGCACCCGAATGCGACATCATGTAGATCGAGTTCATCGGCTTTTGACGGCCACTGTCCTCGAACTCGACGGCCTTGATGCGGGCCATCATCTCGTCGGCGACCTTTTCCGAGCACTTGGCCCAGGCGTCGACGACCTTGTTGTACTTCTCGCCCTGAGTGATCAGGCCGTCATTGTACTGCTGCTCGTATTCCTTGGCCAAAGCTTCGGTGTCGGAAACCAGCTTGATCTTGGCGTCCGGGATCAGCATGTCGTCCTTGCCGAACGAAATGCCGGCGCGGCAGGCGTGGCTGAAGCCGAGGGCCATGATGCGGTCGCAGAAAATGACCGTCTCCTTCTGACCGCAGTGGCGGTAGACGGTGTCGATCATCTTGGAGATGTTCTTCTTGGTCATCTCCTGGTTGGCGGTCTCGTAAGGCACGTTGACGTTCTTCGGCAGCAGTTCGCCGATGATCATGCGGCCAGGCGTGGTGTCGTAGATTTTCGACACGACCTTGCCTTCGGCGTCGACCGTGCGGAAGCGACCCTTGATCTTGGAGTGCAGCGTCACCGCCTTGGTCTCGAGCGCATGCTGGAGTTCGCCCATGTCGGCAAACACCATGCCTTCGCCCGGCTCGTTCTGATTGACGATCGAGAGATAGTAGAGACCCAGGACCATGTCCTGCGACGGCACGATGATCGGCGCGCCGGAAGCCGGGTGCAGGATGTTGTTGGTCGACATCATCAGCACGCGGGCTTCAAGCTGCGCTTCCAGCGACAGCGGCACGTGAACGGCCATCTGGTCGCCGTCGAAGTCGGCGTTGAAGGCCGTGCAGACCAGCGGATGCAGCTGGATCGCCTTGCCTTCGATCAGGATCGGCTCGAACGCCTGGATGCCGAGGCGGTGCAGCGTCGGCGCACGGTTCAGCAGCACCGGATGCTCGCGAATGACCTCGTCGAGGATATCCCAGACTTCCGGACGCTCCTTCTCGACCAGCTTCTTGGCCTGCTTGACGGTCGAGGAGAACCCCTTGGCGTCGAGGCGGGCGTAGATGAACGGCTTGAACAGTTCGAGCGCCATCTTCTTCGGCAGGCCGCATTGGTGCAGCTTGAGCTCCGGACCGGTGACGATGACCGAACGGCCCGAATAGTCGACGCGCTTGCCGAGCAGGTTCTGGCGGAACCGGCCCTGCTTGCCCTTCAACATGTCGGACAGCGACTTCAGCGGACGCTTGTTGGCGCCGGTGATGACGCGGCCGCGACGGCCGTTGTCGAACAGCGCATCGACGGCTTCCTGCAGCATGCGCTTTTCATTGCGCACGATGATGCCGGGGGCGCGCAGCTCGATCAGCCGCTTCAGACGGTTGTTGCGGTTGATGACGCGGCGATAGAGATCGTTCAGGTCGGACGTCGCGAAACGTCCACCATCCAGAGGAACCAGCGGGCGCAGGTCCGGTGGGATCACCGGAACCACCTTCATGATCATCCATTCCGGACGGTTGCCGGACTCCATGAAGTTCTCGACGACCTTGAGCCGCTTCAGATACTTCTTCTGCTTCAGCTCGGACGTGGTCGAAGCCAGTTCCGAACGCAGATCGCCGGCGATCTTCTCCAGGTCCATGCCGGCCAGAAGGTCATGAATGGCCTCGGCGCCGATCATGGCGGTGAACGAATCCTCGCCATACTCGTCGACGGCGATCATGTACTCTTCCTCGCTGAGCAGCTGGTGCTCCTTCAGCGCGGTTAGGCCAGGCTCGGTGACGATGTAGTTCTCGAAGTAGAGGACGCGCTCGATGTCCTTCAGGGTCATGTCGAGCAGCGTGCCGATGCGCGACGGCAGCGACTTCAGGAACCAGATGTGAGCGACAGGTGCCGCCAGCTCGATGTGGCCCATGCGCTCGCGGCGAACGCGCGACAGCGTGACTTCGACGCCGCACTTTTCGCAGATGACGCCCTTGTACTTCATGCGCTTGTACTTGCCGCACAGGCATTCATAGTCCTTGATCGGGCCAAAAATGCGCGCGCAGAACAGACCGTCACGCTCCGGCTTGAAGGTGCGGTAGTTGATGGTCTCCGGCTTCTTGATCTCGCCGAACGACCAGGACAGAATCTTCTCAGGGCTGGCGAGCGATATCCGGATGGAATCGAACACCTGCGCCGGCGCCTGCGGATTGAAGAGATTCATGACCTCTTGGTTCATGCCGTTCTCCTTTTCGGGGTCCTCGAAAACCCCTTGCATCTAACGCGGGCCAAATGCCCGCTGAGTGGTCGGCCCACTGGCCGTAGAATTTGTTGCATCCGGTCGCGGCGTTCCGCGACCGGATGTCTTGCTTACTCGGCCGCGCCCCTATTCGGCAGCATCTGGCAGCCGGACAGGGTTGTCGTCGAGCTTGGTGTTCTCCAGCTCGACATTGAGGCCGAGAGACCGCATTTCCTTGACGAGCACGTTGAAGCTCTCGGGAATGCCGGCCTCGAACGTGTCGTCGCCGCGCACGATCGCCTCGTAGACCTTGGTGCGGCCGGCGACATCGTCCGACTTCACCGTCAGCATTTCCTGCAGCGTGTAGGCGGCGCCATAGGCTTCCAGCGCCCAGACCTCCATTTCGCCGAAGCGCTGGCCACCGAACTGCGCCTTGCCGCCCAGCGGCTGCTGGGTAACGAGCGAGTACGGACCGATCGAACGCGCGTGGATCTTGTCGTCCACCAGGTGGTGAAGCTTGAGCATATAGATATAGCCCATCGTCACCTTGCGATCGAACGGCTCGCCTGTGCGTCCGTCATAGAGCTGCGACTGACCGCTGGTGTGCAGGCCCGCCTGCTCCAGCATGATGTTGATGTCGACTTCATGCGCGCCGTCGAACACCGGTGTCGCGATAGAGACGCCGCGGCGCATCTGCTCGCTGAGGCGAACGATGCTCTCGTCGTCATATTCGCGGACCGGCTCGTTGCGGTCGTTGGCTGGGATGAAGCTCTCGAGCGTCTTGCGCAACGGCTTGATGTCTCCAGCCGTCTTGTACGCGTCGATCAGCTCGCCGATCTTCTTGCCCATGCCCGCGCATGCCCAGCCCAGATGCGTTTCCAGGATCTGGCCGACATTCATGCGGCTCGGCACACCCAGCGGGTTGAGCACGATATCGGCATGCGTGCCGTCCTCGAGGAAAGGCATGTCCTCGACCGGAACGATCCGCGACACGACACCCTTGTTGCCGTGACGTCCGGCCATCTTGTCGCCCGGCTGCATCTTGCGCTTCACGGCCACGAAGACCTTGACCATCTTCATGACGCCCGGAGGCATTTCGTCGCCGCGCTGGACCTTCTCGACCTTGTCCATGAAGCGCTGCTCGAGCGCCTTCTTGGAATCGTCGTACTGGCCACGCAGGGCTTCCAGTTCGCTCTGGAGCTTTTCGTTCTCCACCGCAAACTGCCACCACTGCGAACGCGGATACTCGTCCAGCGTGTCCTTCGACAGCTTCGAGCCCTTCTTGAAGCCCTTCGGCCCGGCAATGGCTTCCTTGCCGACGAGAACGTCGGAAAGGCGCGAATAGACGTTGCGGTCGAGGATCGCCTGCTCGTCGTCGCGGTCCTTGGCGAGGCGTTCGATCTCCTCGCGTTCGATCGCCATGGCGCGCTCGTCCTTCTCGACGCCGTGGCGGTTGAAGACGCGCACTTCGACGACTGTGCCGAAGGTGCCCGGAGGCATGCGCATCGAGGTGTCGCGAACGTCGGACGCCTTTTCACCGAAGATGGCGCGCAGGAGCTTTTCTTCCGGCGTCATCGGGCTTTCGCCCTTCGGCGTGATCTTGCCGACCAGGATGTCGCCCGGCTGCACTTCCGCGCCGATATAGACGATGCCGGCTTCGTCGAGGTTCTTCAGCGCTTCTTCCGAAACGTTCGGAATGTCGCGCGTGATTTCCTCCGGTCCAAGCTTGGTGTCGCGGGCCATGACCTCGAATTCCTCGATGTGGATCGAGGTGAAGACGTCGTCGGCCACGATGCGCTCGGAGAGCAGGATCGAGTCCTCGTAGTTGTAGCCGTTCCACGGCATGAACGCGACCAGCACGTTGCGGCCGAGCGCCAGATCGCCGAGCTCGGTCGACGGACCGTCGGCGATAATGTCGCCCTTGTTGACGCGGTCGCCCATGCGCACCAGCGGACGCTGGTTGATGCAGGTGTTCTGGTTCGAACGCTGGAACTTCATCAGCCGGTAGATGTCGACGCCCGACTTGCCGGGATCGAGATCTTCCGTGGCGCGGATGACGATACGCGTCGCGTCCACCTGGTCGACGATGCCGCCGCGGCGGGCGCCGATGGCGGCACCCGAGTCACGGGCAACGATCGGCTCCATGCCGGTGCCTACGAACGGCGCTTCGGCGCGCACCAGCGGCACGGCCTGACGCTGCATGTTGGAGCCCATTAGCGCGCGGTTGGCGTCGTCGTTCTCGAGGAACGGGATCAGCGCCGCGGCCACGGACACCATCTGCTTGGGCGACACGTCCATGAGATCGACGTTTTCGCGCGGCGCCATCATCACTTCGCCGGCGCTGCGGCAAATGACGAATTCGTCGACGAAACCACCATTCTTGTCGAGCTCGGCGTTGGCCTGCGCAACGTGGTGCTTGGACTCTTCCATAGCGGAGAGATAGACGACCTCATTGGTCAGCTTGCCATTGACGATCTTGCGGTACGGGCTTTCGATGAAGCCGTACTTGTTGACGCGCGCGAAGGTCGCCAGCGAGTTGATCAGACCGATGTTCGGGCCTTCCGGCGTCTCGATCGGGCAGATGCGGCCGTAATGCGTCGGGTGCACGTCGCGCACTTCGAAGCCGGCGCGCTCGCGGGTCAGACCGCCCGGGCCAAGTGCCGACAGGCGGCGCTTGTGGGTGATCTCCGACAGCGGGTTGGTCTGATCCATGAACTGCGACAGCTGCGAGGAACCGAAGAACTCGCGCACGGCGGCAGCCGCCGGCTTGGCGTTGATCAGGTCCTGCGGCATCACCGTATCGATCTCGATCGAGGACATACGTTCCTTGATCGCGCGCTCCATGCGCAGCAGGCCGACGCGGTATTGGTTCTCCATCAGCTCGCCGACAGAACGCACGCGGCGGTTGCCGAGATTGTCGATGTCGTCGATCTCGCCCTTGCCGTCGCGCAGCTCGACCAGCGTCTTGACCACGGCCAGGATGTCGTCCTTGCGCAGCACGCGCACGGTATCCTCAGCCTTGAGCTCGAGGCGCATGTTCATCTTGACGCGGCCGACGGCCGACAGGTCGTAGCGCTCCGAGTCGAAGAACAGCGAGTTGAACATGGCTTCGGCGGTTTCAAGCGTCGGCGGCTCGCCCGGGCGCATGACACGGTAGATGTCGAACAGTGCGTCCTGGCGGCTCTCGTTCTTGTCGACGTTGAGCGTATTGCGGATGTAGGCGCCGACATTGACGTGGTCGATGTCGAGAACCTTGATCTCGCTTTCGCCCGTGCCGAGCAGCACCTTCAGCGTCTTTTCATCGATCTCGTCGCCGGCTTCGAGGAAAATCTCGCCGGTGCCGTAGTTGACGATGTCCTCGGCCAGGTAATTGCCGAGCAGATCCTCGTCGGTCGCCTTGATCGCCTTCAAACCCTTTTCGCCAAGCGCCCTTGCCTGGCGGGCGGTGATCTTCTTGCCGGCCTCGACGACAACTTCGCCTGTGTCGGCATCGACGAGGTCGCCAACGGCCTTGAGGCCGCGGAAACGCTCGACGTTGAACGGGATGCGCCAGTGGTCGCCGGCGCGCTTGTAGGTGATCTTGTTGTAGAAGGTCGACAGGATCTCTTCGCCGTCCATGCCGAGCGCCATCAAGAGCGACGTCACCGGAATCTTGCGGCGGCGGTCGATGCGGGCATGCACGACGTCCTTGGAATCGAACTCGATGTCGAGCCACGAACCGCGATAGGGAATGACGCGCGCCGCAAACAAAAGCTTGCCCGAGGAGTGCGACTTGCCCTTGTCATGGTCGAAGAAGACGCCCGGCGAACGGTGCATCTGCGAGACGATGACGCGCTCCGTGCCATTGACGATGAAGGTGCCGTTGAGCGTCATGAGCGGCATGTCGCCCATATAGACGTCCTGCTCCTTGATGTCCTTGATCGACTTTGCGCCGGTATCCTCGTCGATATCGAACACGATGAGGCGCAGCGTCACCTTGAGTGGCGCGGCATAGGTCAGGTCGCGCTGACGGCATTCGTCAACGTCGAATTTCGGTCCTTCGAACTCGTACTTCACGAACTCCAGCATCGAGGAGCCGGAGAAATCGGAGATCGGGAAAACCGACTTGAAAACGGCCTGCAGTCCCTCGTCCGGACGCCCACCCTTGGGCTCCGCCACCATCAGGAACTGGTCATAGGATGCTTTTTGAACCTCGATCAGGTTCGGCATCTCCGCAACTTCCGGAATCTTTCCGAAGAACTTGCGTACGCGTCTGCGGCCATTGAAAGTCTGGGTCTGGGCCATCGTCGCTCCTTAGCTATAAACTCGGGGCGAGCCTCGCCGCGGCTCACCTTGCATGCGCGGCCACCTCGGCGGCGGCCCCTGATCTGTTTCCCGCCGCCTGGCGGCGACGGCTAAAACGGGAGAAAACCCGTTTCCTGAAGGCCGGTTTCGGCCCTCAGGAAAGAGGTTCTCGTACATCTCGCGCTACGCATCCTCCCCTCTGATGAAGGGAGTGGCGGACGGCGCGAGGCCGCCCGCCGCTTTTACGCTTACTTCAGGTCGACCTTGGCGCCGGCTGCTTCCAGCTGGGCCTTGAACTTCTCAGCGTCAGCCTTGGAAACGGCTTCCTTGACCGGCTTCGGAGCTGCTTCGACCAGATCCTTGGCTTCCTTGAGGCCCAGGCCGGTGATGGCGCGGACTTCCTTGATGACGTTGATCTTCTGAGCGCCTGCCTCGGTGAGGACGACGTCGAATTCCGTCTTTTCCTCAGCCGGAGCAGCAGCAGCGGCAGCGCCGCCGGCAGCGGCAACCGCCACCGGAGCAGCAGCCGAAACGCCCCACTTTTCTTCCAGAAGCTTCGACAACTCGGCCGCCTCGAGGACGGTCAGCTTCGAAAGGTCGTCTACGATCTTTGCCAGATCAGCCATTGTTGTATTCCTTCATCAGGTTCGAACGTGTGTTTGTGATAGCGAGGAACGGCCTCATGCCGCCTCGTCCTTCCGGGCGTAAGCGCCGATGACGCGCGCGACCGAAGCCGCCGGCGCATTGACGATCTGGGCGATCCGGGTTGCCGGCGTGGCGATCATGCCAACCAGCCTGGCGCGCAGCTCATCGAGCGACGGAAGTGTGGCGAGTGCCTTCACACCGTCGGCGTTGAGCGAGGTGGTGCCCATTGCGCCGCCGAGAATGACCAACTTGTCATTTCCCTTGGCGAAATCGGACGCGACCTTCGGCGCCGCAATCGGATCCTCCGAATAAGCGATCAGCGTCTGTCCCTTGAACAGGTCGATGATCGATGCGGAGTCCGTGCCCTGAAGAGCGATTTTGGCGAGACGGTTCTTCGCGACTTTGACGGTGCCACCGGCAGCGCGCATTTTCGACCGAAGGTCGTTCATTTGCGCGACGGTGATACCGGCGTAGTGGGCCACGACGACTGAACCAGCGCCTGCAAAAGCACCATTCAGGCCCGTGACGAGTTCGCGTTTTTCCGCTCTGTCCACTGCCTATCTCCAGTTGACCCCTGCCCCGCTAGTGGGACAGGCGTCGGGTTGCCTTTTTGCCGGCCGGGCCATCCATTACAGATCTCCCGAACGACGCTCGAGGATCCTGCCCCCTTTCGCCACATCGACGGCAAGCCGGAGATGCGCAGACAAAAGGCAAACACGGTTCGAACCTTTCATTGGAGCTTGTCGCTCCGTTGTCCGGTTTTCACCCGTCTCATGCAGGCCCAATTCAATTAAGGCTTCTGGGCCGCCTGCAATCTCGGACAGGATGTCCGGAAGCCTCTCGACTTCCGGTACCGGGCCGCCGACAAGTCGGAGGCCCGGAATTCACTTGCGGATCAGCGCCTTGGCAGCCGATCCAGATGTTCGTATCAAGACGCTGCGAGCGTCGAGACGTCGAGCTTGAGGCCCGGGCCCATCGTCGAGGTGACCGACACCTTCTTGACGTAGTTGCCCTTGGCGCCAGCCGGCTTTGCCTTGGTCACGGCATCGGCGAAGGCGCGGACGTTTTCTTCCAGCGCCTTGACGTCGAACGAGACCTTGCCGACGCCGGCATGAACGATGCCGGCCTTCTCGACGCGGAACTCGACAGCGCCGCCCTTCGATGCCTTGACGGCGGCGGCGACGTCGGTGGTGACGGTGCCGACCTTCGGGTTCGGCATCATGCCGCGCGGGCCCAGCACCTTGCCCAGACGGCCGACCAGCGGCATCATGTCCGGCGTGGCGATGCAGCGATCGAAGTCGATCGTGCCCTTCTGGACGATGTCGACCAGATCCTCGGCACCGACGATGTCGGCGCCGGCGGCGCGAGCCTCATCGGCCTTGCCGCCACGTGCGAACACGGCGACGCGGACAGAGCGGCCGGTGCCGTTCGGCAGGTTGACCACGCCGCGGACCATCTGGTCGGCATGGCGCGGGTCGACGCCGAGGTTCATCGCAACTTCGATGGTCTCGTCGAACTTCACCGTCGAACGGTCCTTGAGCAGCTTCAGCGCCTCACCAAGGGCATAGGCCTTGTTGGGGTCGATGCCGTCGCGGGACTTCGATACACGCTTTGCAATCTTTGCCATGATCTCAGCCCACCACTTCCAGACCCATCGAGCGGGCGGAGCCCTCGACCATGCGCATGGCCGCCTCGACGTCGTTTGCGTTCAGATCCTTCATCTTCTGTTCGGCGATGGCGCGCACCTTGTCGCGACCGATCGTGCCGGCCTTGATCTTGCCCGGCTCTTTCGAACCCGAAGTCAAGTTCGCCGCCTTTTTCAGGAAGTAGCTCACCGGCGGCGTCTTCATGACGAAGGTGAAGGACTTGTCCTGGTAATAGGTGATGACGACCGGGATCGGCGATCCCTTTTCCATTTCCTGGGTCTGCGCGTTGAACGCCTTGCAGAATTCCATGATGTTGATGCCGCGCTGACCAAGTGCCGGGCCGATCGGCGGAGACGGCGTAGCCGATCCCGCTTTGACCTGGAGCTTGAGCTGGCCTGCAATTTTCTTAGCCATCTCTTTCCTGCCTTTATCTCATGCCGGCCCCAGTATCGGGAACACCGGCGGTTGCAGTCTGGTGGTGCGGTCCGCGCGGCCGGCTAAAGCCGCATTCGCCTCCCACCCGTTCATGGCCGCGCGCTTTCCGCGCCGCCTCCCCTTGCCGGCGAACCGGCGCAGGGTTTTCGGATCAGCCCTTTTCGACCTGTCCGAATTCCAGATCGACCGGCACGGCGCGCCCGAAGATCGAAACTTCCACCTTGAGCCGCGCCCGCTCCTCGTCCACCTCCTGGACGAAACCGTTGAACGAGGCGAACGGACCATCCGAAACGCGGATCGCCTCGCCGATCTCGAAAGTGACCGAGGGCTTCGGCCGCTCGACGCCTTCCTGAACCTGGTTCAGGATGCGCTGCGCCTCGGCTTCGGTGATCGGCACCGGCTTGGAGTCACCGAGGAAGCCGGTGACCTTCGGCGTGTTCTTGACCAGCGAGAACACCGCATCGGTCAGATTGGCCTTGAGCAGCACATAGCCCGGAAAGAACTTGCGCTCGGCATCGACCTTGCGGCCGCGGCGGATTTCGACGACCTTCTCGGTCGGCACCACGATCTGCTCGATATCGGCGGACAGGCCCTTCTGCTTGGCCTTGTTCTCAATGTCCTCGGCGACCTTCTTTTCGAAGTTCGAATAGGCGTGGACGATGTACCAGCGCGCGGTCATTTCAAGACTTCTCCGTAATCGCCGGACTTAATGGCCGAGGCTCAGTAACCGCTCGATCGCGTAGCCCATGGCCACGTCGGCGGTGAAGAAAAAGATCATCGCGATGACCGCGAATACGAGCACCATCACCGTCGAGATCATCGTCTCCCGGCGCGACGGCCAAGTCACCTTGGCAGTTTCCGCGCGGACCTGCTGGAGAAAGACGAAAGGATTTGTGGTTTTCGAAGCCATATGCCGCTCTGTCTTCAAGACCCGTTGGCCGGGTCTCCTGGATGATCCCGCTGGCCGGGACGTGCCGCCTGGGTTCAAGTCGACGCCGAATCAGCGCCATTTCGCCCATGCAAATCGGACGCGTAAAGCCGGCTTCCCAGCTCCACGCGTCGCGTGTCTGTTGTGTCTACATAAAACCGATTCTTGATCCACGCAAGTGGCAAGTGTCCGCTTTATGACCAAACGCCGCCTCGGAACCATCCAGTCGTCCCGTCCCGGCTATCGAGGCCTTATGCCTCAGTTCGCCCAATATGGCAAGCCACCTGCCCTTTTTCAATGCCGGACCCCAATTCCAGGAGGTGGATCCGGAAATCAGGCACGCGATTACAAGTTCGAGGAAATGGCGTTGCGGACGAACCTGCGACCTGCTGTTTTGGAAACCAAATGAAGCGCACGCAAGATTGGAATCCAGCTGCCCATGCCGAGGCAGCTGGATCAACCCAGGGTTAGTTAGGCACAGGCGAGTTCGACCCCGGCCACTGCGCCGATTCCGCATGGTGGGCGTGGGCGCGGCGCGATCACTGCCGGGCACGGGGGCGGGTCGTCGTCATCGTCGGGGCCGAAAGAACGGCCACGACGCCGCCAAGCTTTGAGACCGCTGCGGCGCGTGGAGGGTCGCCAAGGCAGCACCCGGCCTGAAGTCTCTTTCCCCAGCGTGGGTTTCTCATCCAGAGCCTTCAACGCCCTCAGAATCTGGTCGACAGGGATTACCGTGCCGTTGTCCAGGCGGCGCAAGGCAGGCTGGTTTTCCACCGCGCAGGCATCGGACGCCCACGAGGAAAGCAGTGCCCGCTTTTCTCCACGGCTGAGGCGTGGATGGTTGATGACGTCGTCTGGATTGTCGAGCAGGCACAAAGAAGTTTCAATTTTGCCCGAGCGTGCCGCAGAAAGTGTCGGTGTCTCGTAGAAGTTGTCCATCTCCATTCTCCGCAATCTGGGCCTCCCGGCCGAAGCCGGGAGGCGGACCGCAGGGATAACTGAATCGATACGATCAGGCCGCTTTGCGGGTGCGTTCCGTATCCTGGGCGATCTGCTTGCCGCCCACCTGGGCGTCGCCCACGCCGATGCTGATGCGGCGCGGCTTCAGCTCTTCGGGAATCTCGCGGACAATGTCGATCGAGAGGAGGCCATTCTCCAGTTTGGCTGCCTTGATCTTCATGTGGTCGGCAAGCTTGAACGTCTGCCTGAAAGTGCGGTAGGCGATGCCCTGGTGCAGCAGCTGGCGTCCGCTCTGGTCATCAGCCTTCTGGCCTACCACGACCAGTTCGGGTCCATGCTGGGTCAGCTCAACCTCATCCTGGCTGAAGCCTGCGATGGCCATCGAGATACGGTAATCGTTCTCGTCGACCTTCTCGATGTTATAGGGCGGCCAGTCCGGACGCGTGCCGCTGTCGAGCATGTCGAAAAGACGGTCAAAACCGACGGTGCTGCGATAGAGAGTATCAAAGGTTCTCATAGCCACATCCTCCTTGAAGCAACATGGGTACAAGGGCGCCGCCCAGCAGCGCCGCCTTTTGTCAAGCCAATCGGCCTCGGCGGGAAACGAATTAGGAAGGGCTGAAAACCGGTTCAAGAGCCCTGTTCAAAAAAATTCCAGAAGCCAGGCCAGCATCCCGCTTCCAATAATTCGCAGCCGCTGAAAAGCAGCTGGCGGCAGCAAAATAGGCCTATTCTGAATTGTGAACGCAAATGGCAATTGGCTCGCCAATGGCAGTTGAATCAAGGAAATCGGTTCGTGGAAATACGCCGACTTCGGCATTGCGCATCAGCGCTCTCGCTCTGCGCATGCCTTCGGAACGTCGCTCGTCGAGTACGCGGCTTCAGCCCAACCAAACGAGGAGCCAAAACAAGGCGTTTCTAAAATGCCGGATTCCAACGAGGAAAATGGCACGGGCAGCAGGGCTCGAACCTACGACCTGCGGTTTTGGAGACCGCCGCTCTACCAACTGAGCTATGCCCGTACGCGCGTTTCAGCGCAGGCGCTTCCTAAAAGCTTCCGGGCGCGCTGTAAAGAGTTGTCTGACGCGCTTTCAGATCCTTTGCCAAAATCCGAATAGGTGATGACCAGCCCGTCCCTGCCTATCTCGATTTTTCGCCTGCCTGAAGCCGCATGCCGGCGCTCAGCCCCCGGCCGCGGCTTGTACGGCCCGCCCGGCACGCCCCAGCCCCAGGCCGGCATCGGTTCGGTCTGCGGGTCGCAGGTCTCGCCGAGGGTGGAATTCATCTTGGCAAGCCGTGACCCCCATTCGACATAGCCCATGAAGGCGGAACGGAATTCGGGATCGTCCGGCAGCCCGACCGCATCGGCGGCATCGGCAAGCAGGCTGATCCAGCGGCGGCGCTGTTCCTCCGTCAGATGCTTACCCAAGTGATGCATGACCATCTCGCGATGGCCGCCATGCTGTTCGCTGTAGGTCTTGGGTCCGCCAAAAACCTCGCCGATGAAGGCCGCGACATGCGCGGGATGATCCGGCGACATGTGTTTGAACACTGGGCCGACCACCGGGTCGCGCGACACCTTGTCGTAAAAGGTTTCCGTCAGCCGGTTGAGGGCTTCGATGCCGCCGGCCCATTCGTAGAGTGTCGGGATGTCCTGGCTCATTGTCGATCCTCCGCCAGCCCGGCGCCGGCACGAAGCTAGCGGAAATCGCACCCTGCTCAACCTGCCTCGACGGCGAGTGTGAACCCGCCGCCCTACAATTTGGCGGGCGATTCGGCGTGATGTCGCTTGCCGGCGTCGCCTTCCTCGGCTCCAGCACGCCCATCCGACTCCTTTCGCTTCCATGACGATAGGGCACGATCAGCCATTGGACGACGGCACCACGCGGCAATTCTCAGGTTTCGGCGCCGATTTGCAGGTGCTGGAACCCGTCAGCGCATCCACCGACTGGCGCCCGGTCGTCAGGCCAACCTTCAGCATCATGTCGGGTTCGAGCTGGCGCTCGACCGAACTGCCCTGGAGCGCCCTGAACAAAGCGGGGCTGATCGCCATCTCGTCGAGGTAGGACTTGACCGCCTGCTTCTGCCCCATCAGATAGAGGCTGAGCCGCGCCTGGGTACCGACAAGCCGCCTGGCGCCACCGGCCAGCATGAGCGCGCAGGCCGAATCGCAGTCGCCGTCGCCATCGACGCTCAGCCCGGCATAGGCGCCTTCCCTGGCCAGGCAATTCCACTCTGCCGGGTCGCAGCCGACGAAATCGGTGCGGGCAACGGCAACGTCGAGCTTCTTTTCATGGATGATCCGGCCCGCCGCCAGGGCGCCGGAGAGGTCGCCGCCTCGCGAGCTGATCACCACCGGCAGCCGCCGGTTGCCAAGCGTGGCGAGCAATTGGCTGAGTTTCTGCGGCGTCTGGGGCGTAATCGCGCCTTGCGCTGCAATCCATTCCGGGCAGTCGGGATTGCAGAGCGGGTTGCTGCCGCGAACCACGACAAAGCGCATGCCGTCATCGTGCGGCGCGCTCTCCGGCTTCACCGGCAGCGGCGCAGCCTTTGCCACGTCCGGCAGGCCGCCGGCTGGCTTGTTCGCCGGTATTTCCCGGCAATTCGGAGCCGGAAGGTCCAGCCTGCACAGGCTTGCGCTGGTCAGCAGATCTGCAGCGTCGTCGCTGGTGACCAGCTTCATTGTCAGCATGTCGCTGAGGTCGATCTGCTGGATGTCGCTGGCCGGCGTGCTCTTCATCGTCTCGATGATGCTGAGGTCGACACCCATCTCCTTGAAATAGGCGGACAGCTTGCGCTCCACCCCCTTGCTCATCTCGTAGGTCTTGTAGCTGCCGGTGTTCTTGCGGCTGACGACCTTCTTGCTGATGACCCGCTTCTTGCCTTTCACGATCCGGTAGCGGACCTGATATTGCACGTTCATCTGCACGATCGTGGTGGTGATCTGGTGGACGCCGAGATAGGCCAGCGGCCCGACCAGGCGCCTGGTGCCGCCGGCCAGCATCATTGGACAAGCGGATGCGCAATAGCTGCCGAGCACATAGGGGCTGCCGATATAGTGCGCGCCTCTGGCGTCGTTCTCCTTGCAGTTTTTCATCCCCGGCTCGCAGCCGACGAACCACGTCCTGCCGACCGCGATGTCGAGCTTGTTCTTGCGTATCATCCGGCCCATGGCGATGGCTGCATCGACATCGCCGCCGGGAGAGTTGATGACGATCGGCAATTTGCGGCCGCCGAGCGTTTTCAGGGCAGCCTTGAGCAGCGCCGGCGACTTGGCCGATATCGCACCCTCGGCCGATATCCATTCCGGACAGCTCGGCTCACAGCCCGCCGCGTCGCTGCGCACGACGACGAACCGCATCGGCGGATCCGGATCCGGCTCTGAATTTTTTGTCTCGGCCGCCAAGGCGGCAGTGCCCATGGCAAACATCGACACCAGGCAGATCAGCCCCAGTGCCCACCATGACCGACTATGCAAACGGTGCTGTGGAACCATCCGACCAAGCCCTCAATGCAATCTATACTGTAGAGGCTCACAGACTTGCAACAGAGATTGGGACCCCAAAACAGGCACATCTGGCCAACGAAAAAGGGCGGCCCGAGGGCCGCCCCTATCCGTTTCGATCCGGCGATGCCGGGCTCGATTACTCTTTGATGGTGACGACGATGCCGGCACCGACGGTACGGCCGCCTTCACGGATGGCGAAGCGCAGCTTCTCTTCCATGGCGATCGGCACGATCAGCTCGACATCGACCGTGATGTTGTCGCCGGGCATAAC